>NZ_AQOI01000423.1:0-414 GCF_000364665.1 Xanthomonas sp. SHU 199 | reverse complement strand
GTTACCGGTAACGCCCATCGCGGCTGAAGCCGCTCCTGCGCGCCCTGCACTCGCTACGCCCCCCCTGCCCCGCCCGCAACGGCTCAATGCCCGCCGCCATCCAGCGCCTTCAGTTCGCTGACCAGGGCGCCGGCCGCCTCGGCGCCGTCGCCGTACAGCATGCGGGTGTTGTCGGCATAGAACAGCGCGTTCTCGATGCCGGCAAAGCCGGTGCCCTTGCCGCGCTTGATGACGATGACGTTCCTGGAATTGACCACGTCCAGGATCGGCATGCCGTAGATCGGGCTGGCCGGGTCGGTCTTGGCCACCGGATTGACCACGTCGTTGGCGCCGATCACCAGCGACACGTCGGTGCTGGCGAACTCGGGGTTGATGTCGTCCATGTCGGCGATCAGGTCGTAGGGCACGCCGGCC
>NZ_AQOI01000422.1:0-2433 GCF_000364665.1 Xanthomonas sp. SHU 199 | reverse complement strand
CAGCAGCACGTTCATGTGCCCGGGCATGCGCCCGGCCACCGGATGGATCGCGAACTTGACCTTGACCCCGCGCTCGATCAGCCGCTGCGCCAGTTCCCAGATCTTGTGCTGCGCCTGCGCCACCGCCATGCCGTAACCGGGCACGATCACCACGCGCTCGGCGTAGGCCATCATCGCCGCCACGTCTCCGGCCTCGATCGGCTTCTGGCTGCCGGCGATCGCCTGCGCCTGGCCGCCGCCGCCGAAGTTGGAGAACAGCACGCCGCGGATCGGCCGGTTCATCGCCTTGGCCATCAGCCGGGTCAGCAGGATGCCGGCCGCGCCGACCATCATGCCGGCGATGATCAGCGCCTCGTTGCCGAGCACGTAGCCCTCGAAGGCCACCGCCAGGCCGGTGAAGGCGTTGTACAGCGAGATCACCACCGGCATGTCGGCGCCGCCGATCGGCAGCGTCATCAGCACGCCCAGGGCCAGCGCCAGCACGAAGAACAGCACGATCGCCAGCGGACTCAGGCTGATCGCGGCCCAGGCGCCCACGCCCAGCATCGCCACGCACACCAGCAGGTTGAACGCCTGCTGCGCGGGGAAGGTGACGCGCTTGTCCAGGCGCCCGTCGAGCTTGGCCCAGGCGATGATCGAGCCGGACAGCGACACCGCGCCGATCGCCGAGCCGATCACCGCCAGCGCCAGCGTGGTCGCATCCGGCTGGCGCGCGGCCAGCGCGGCGATCGCGGCCTCGCTCCAGTGCGTGGTATCGCGGCGCATCAAGAACGAGAAGCGCAGCAGCTCCACCGCACCGATCGCCGCCGCCGAGCCGCCGCCCATGCCGTTGTACAGCGCGACCATCTGCGGCATGTCGGTGATCGCCACCTTCTTGGCGGAGATCCACGCCGCGGCGGTGCCGAGCACGATCGCCAGCACGATCAGCGGCAGGTTGTGCAGACCCGGCAGCAGGAAGGTGGCGGCGGTCGCCAGCAGCATGCCGAAACCGGCCCAGCGGATGCCGCTGCGCGCGGTCCTGGGCGAGGCCATGCGCTGCAGGCCGAGCAGGAACAGGGTGGCGGCGACCAGATAGCTGCTCTTGATCAGGATCGGCAACAGTTCCATCAGCACGCGTGCTCCGAAAAAGGACATCTGCCCGAGTGGCAGAAAGTACGAGAGGACGCCCGGCGCGAGGCCGAGCGGTGCCAGCAGGACGGCCACGGCCAGCGCCGCGGCGGTGCGCCGATGCCGCGCATTCAATCCTTCGCCTTGGTCTTGGAGGCATCCGGCTTGCTGGACTTGAACATGTCCAGCATGCGCTCGGTCACCACATAGCCGCCGGCGGCATTGCCGGCGCCGAGCAGCACCGCGACGAAGCCGATGGCTTTCTCCAGGGTGGTGTCGGCATGCCCCAGCACCACCATCGCGCCGATCAGGACGATGCCGTGGATGAAGTTGGAACCGGACATCAGCGGGGTGTGCAGGATCACCGGCACCCGCGAGATGATCACATGCCCGGCGATGGCCGCCAGCATGAAGATGTACAAGGCCACGAACCCGTCGCTCATCGCACCATTCTCCCGGGCGCCGCGCCCGTCCGCCGCATCATAACCGCGTGCTGAACCGCTGTGCGATGCCGGCATGCGGTTGTGCGAAGGCCGCCAGGCCCGGCCGGTCAACCGTGCCCGCCACCGCGCGTTAACCACGACATCCCCCTGCCGGAAGCTAAGCTGTGCTGGTGAGCACGCCCGCCCTCGCACCGCCATCGACCGATGCCGACACCGAACAGCGCCCGCTGCCGGCGTCGCTGGACGCGTTCCTGGCCGAGATCGGGCCGCGCGCGTTCCGCTTCGCCGAAGCCGGACTGCGCCAGCGCGAGGACGCGCTGGACGCGGTGCAGGACGCGATGATCAAGCTGCTGGCCTATCGCGAGCGCCCGGCGCAGGAATGGACGCCGCTGTTCTGGAGCATCCTGCGCCGGCGCATCATCGACCTGCAGCGCCGCCGCACCTTCCGCCTGCGCTTCTGGGCGCCGACCAGCGAGCGTGACGCGGACAGCCCGCCGGACTGGGCCGACGACGGCCCCAATCCGTCCGAGCAGCACGAGCGTCGGCAGACCCATGCGCGGCTGGTGACGGCACTGCGCGCGCTGCCCGCGCGCCAGCGCGAGGCCTTCACCCTGCGCGTACTGGAAGAGCTGGACGTGGCCACCACCGCACGCGCGATGGGCTGCTCGGAAGGCTCGGTAAAGACCCATCTGTCGCGCGCCCGCGAGGCGCTGCAGAAACATCTGGAGGACGTCCGATGACATCCGATCGCACCCGCCCGGCGGATTTCGACACGCAGATGCGCGCCGTCCACCAGGCCGGCTTGCAGGCCCTGCCCGCGCCGACCCTGGCGCGGCTGCGCGCCGCACGCCAGCAGGCCAGCCGTGCGCACGCGGCGCCAAGC
>NZ_AQOI01000421.1:0-804 GCF_000364665.1 Xanthomonas sp. SHU 199 | reverse complement strand
CAGCTGCTGGCGCCGAACGAGCGCCGCCGCGCGCCGGACACGGTGGCGGTGTCGCTGGACGCGGCGCTGGCCGCCTGCCAGGACGCCGGCCGCGACCCGGCCACGCTGCCGTCGGTGTTCACCTCCACCCACGGCGACCTGGCGATCACCGACTACATGTGCACCACCCTGGCCAGCGAACCGCTGTCGGTGTCGCCGACCAAGTTCCACAACTCGGTGCACAACGCCGCCGCCGGCTACTGGACCATCGGCGCCGGCGCCACCGCCGCGGCGACCGCGATCAGCGCGCACAGCGGCAGTTTCGCGCAGGGACTGCTGGAAGCGCTGTCGCAACTGGCCGCGGGCGAAGACGCGGTGCTGCTGGTCGGCTACGACAGCCGCTCGGTGGGGGCGCTGGGCCGGATCGCGCGCAGCGAGGGCCTGCTCGGCGGCGCGCTGGTGCTGAGCGCGGGCGCACGCGACGGCAAGCCGCAATTGCAGGTACAACTGCGCGACGGCACCGCGCCGGTTGGCGATGGCGCGCTGGCGCGGCATGTCGCGGGCAACGCGATGGCGCCGATGCTGCTGCTGTTCGACGCGCTGGCGCTGGGCAGCAGCGGTTGCGTGCTCGATGCAGGCGGCGGCCGCTGCCTGCAGGTGGAGCTGCGCGCATGAGCCGCACGCCGCTGAGCGCCGCCGACGCGGCGATCCTGATTCCCGCCCTCAACGAACGGCTGCGCATCCGCGAGGTGGTCAGCGACGCGCTGGCGCACTGCCCGCGGGTGATCGTGGTCGACGACGGCTCCGACGACGGCACCAGCGACT
>NZ_AQOI01000420.1:0-6495 GCF_000364665.1 Xanthomonas sp. SHU 199 | reverse complement strand
GCCCTGCCGGTGACCCTGCTGCGCCATCCGCAACGCCGCGGCAAGGGCGCGGCGCTGCGCAGCGGCTTCGCCGAGGCGCAGCGCCAGGGCGCGCGCGCGGTGATGACCATGGACGGCGACGGCCAGCACAGCGCCGCCGACTTCCCGCGGTTGCTGGCCGCGGCCAACCGCCATCCCGGCTGCGTGATCGTGGGCGCGCGCCTGCGCAAGCGCGCCAGCCAGCCGCCGATCCGCCGCATCGGCAACGATTTCGGCGACTGGGGCATCGCCTGGGGCTGCGGCTTCCGCCTGGTCGACAGCCAGAGCGGCCAGCGCCTGTACCCGCAGTCGGTCTACACCCTGCCCGACGTGCCCGGCGAGGGCTTCGTGTTCGAGGCGCAACTGCTGATCTCCGCGGCGCGCCAGGCCGGCGCACGGGTGGTGGCGGTGCCGATCGAGACCCGCTACGCCAACCAGACCCCGGGCACGTTCCGCAAGAGCCACTTCCGGCTGGTGCGCGATCTGTGGAAGATCACCTCGCACGTGATCGTGCAGGTGTGGACCTATGGGCACGTGGTGCGCGAGTACCGGCGCACCCGCGCCAACCCGGTGCTGATCGACGACATCGACGGCACCCTCGACACGGCCCCCCTGGCCGTCGCCAAGGAAAAGACGACATGAAGGCAGCGCAGGCGGATGTGGCGATTCTGGGCGGCGGACTGGCCGGACTGACCCTGGCGCTGCAATTGCGCCAGCGCGACCCGCAGCTGCGCATCCGCGTGCTGGAACGGCGCGCGCACCCGGTGCGCGAGGCCGCGTTCAAGGTCGGCGAGTCCTCGGTGGAGATCGGCGCGCACTACTTCGCCGAGGTGCTGGGCCTGCGGGAGCACCTGGATGCCGAACAGATCCGCAAGTTCGGCTTCCGCTTCTTCTTCTCCGACGGGCGCACCGACATCGACCAGTGCACCGAGCTGGGGGTGAGCCAGTTGCTGCCCACCCCGTCGTGGCAGATCGACCGCGGCCGCTTCGAGAACTTCCTCGGGCAGCGCGCGCGTGACCTGGGCGTGGAATTCCTCGACGGCAGCACGGTGCGCGGCGTCGACCTGGCCGAGGACGATGGCGACCACCGCGTGCGCTACAGCCGCGACGGCGCCGAGGCCAGCCTGCAGGCGCGCTGGGTGATCGACGCCAGCGGCCGCGCCGGCCTGCTCAAGCGCAAGCTCGGCCTGGCCCAGGACAACGCGCACCAGGCCAACGCGGTGTGGTGGCGGGTGGACGGGCTGGTCGATCCCAACGGCTGGTCGCAGGACAGCGCCTGGCTGCAGCGCTGCACGCCGCCGGACCGCTGGCGCTCGACCAACCACATGTGCGGCCCCGGCTACTGGTTCTGGCTGATCCCGCTGTCCTCCGGCGCGCATTCGCTGGGCATCGTCTGCGATGCCGCCCTGCATCCGCTGGAGACCATGAACACCCACGCCAAGGCGATGGACTGGCTGCGCACGCACCAGCCGCAGGTGGCCAGCACGCTGGAGCGCAGCGAGCACACGGTGCAGGACTTCCTGTTCCTGCGCGACTTCTCCTACGGCTGCAAGCAGGTGTTCTCGGCACAGCGCTGGGCGCTGACCGGCGAGGCCGGCGTGTTCCTGGATCCGTTCTATTCGCCGGGCAGCGACTTCATCGCCATCAGCAACACCTACATCTGCGAACTGATCGGGCGCGACCGCGCCGGGCGCGACATCGCGCCCTACGCCGAGCTGTACCAGCAGCTGTACTTCTCGTTCTACGAGAACACCCTGACCCTCTACCAGGACCAGTACCCGCTGTTCGGCGATGCCCAGGTGATGCCGGTCAAGGTGATCTGGGACTACACCTACTACTGGTCGCTGCTGGCGCCGCTGTACTGCACCGACCGCATCGCCGACCTGGCCGTGCTGGGCCGGCTGCGCCCGGCGCTGCAGCAGGCCAGCGCGCTCAACCTGGGCATGCAGGCGCTGCTGCGCGACTGGGGCGCGGCCAACCGTGCGCAGGCGGCGGCGGTGGCCGACGGACGCCTGCTGGATCAGTACCTGATCGGCTGGTTCCACGAACTCAACCGCGCCCTGAGCGACCGGCTGGACGATGCCGCCTTCGTCGCCCGCCTGCACGGCAACGTCGCGCGCATGGCGGAACTGGCCGGGGAGATCCTGGCACGCGCCCGCCAGCAGCATCCGGCGCTGGCCGACCACGGCCTGCTGGACGCATGCCGCGACGCGCAAACGCCGCTGCCGGTCCTGTCGCCGGCCTGGTACGCGGACGCCGCCTGATCCACGCGCAGGGCCATGCCGCCCTGCAACAACGCGCGCTTCGCTTCCCCGCCGCGAGGCGCCAGGCGAGCGTGCAATTGCGCGGCACGCGTCACATGGGGCGAATACCGCCCGCGCATTCGGGTTTTCGCACGCGCGGCGGTTGACGCCCTGGCGCCCCCGGCGCGACACAGGCCCGCCGCGCCCGGCGCGCCCTCCAGGAGAATTCCATGCGCTCCACGCTGCTCGCCTTGGCCCTGCCGCTGGCCGCTCTCGCCGCCGCCTCCACCGCACAAGCACAGACGACCGCGCGCGCACCGGCCTCGCCGGCACCACTGCAGCAGTCGTGCGACGCGCTAGCGAGCCGGCTCGCCTATCCCGGCACCCGCTTCACCGCGGTACGCAGCGTGGCGGCCGGCGCCCTGCAGGTGGCCGGCCAGCCGATCGGCGCGCACTGCCAGGTCACCGGGCTGATGCACGAACGCGTCGGCAGCGACGGCCAGTCCTATGCGATCGGCTTCGAGATGCGTCTGCCGGCGGCATGGAACGGGCGCTTCTTCTACCAGGCCAACGGCGGCCTGGACGGCAACGTGGTCCCCGCGCTCGGCGACATCGGCGGCGGCGGCCAGCGCGACAACCCGCTGCGCATGGGCTTTGCGGTCATCAGTTCCGATGCCGGGCACAGCAACGCGCAGAACCCGCTGTTCGGCCGCGATCCGCAGGCGCGCCTGGACTACGGCTACCAGGCGGTGCAGGCGCTGACCCCGATGGCCAAGCGCGTGGTGCAGATCGCCTACGGCAAGGCGCCGGACTACAGCTACTTCGGCGGCTGCTCCAACGGCGGTCGCCACGGCATGGTCGCCGCCGCGCGCGACGCGCAGGACTACGACGGCATCCTGGTCGGCGACCCCGGGTTCCATCTGCCCAAGGCGGCGATCGCGGATCTGGCCGCGGCCCAGCAACTGGCGGCGCTGGCCGGCGGCAGCGACACGCGCAGCGGCCTGACCGCCGCCGAGCGCAGCCTGGTGGCCGAGCGCATCGTCGCCACCTGCGATGCGCTGGACGGCGTGCGCGACGGCATGGTGCAGGACGTGCTCGCCTGCCAGCGCCGCTTCGACCTGAACCGCGATGTCGCCACCTGCGGCAGCGCCGGGCGCACCGGCCAATGCCTGACCCCGGCGCAGAAGCGCGCGCTCGGCGCCATCCACGCCGGCGCGCGCAACAGCGCCGGCACGCCGCTGTACGCGCCCTTTCCCTACGACCCGGGCATCGCCAGCGGCGACTGGGCCGGCTGGCGACAGGACGCCTCGCTGACCCTGGTGCCCGGATCGGTGGCCTTCGGCTTCGTCACCCCGCCGGAGGATCCGGCGGTGCTGCAGGACCTGAAGCACTATGCGCTGCAGTTCGACATGGACCGCGACGCGCCGAAGATCTTCGCCACGGCCGGCGCCTTTGGCGAATCCGCGTGGTCGTACATGACCCCGCCGAACGAGACCCGGCTGACCACGCTGAAGAAGCGCGGCGGCAAGCTGCTGATCTACCACGGCACCGGCGACGGCATCTTCTCCTTCGCCGATACCGCGGCCTGGTACGACCGCCTGCGCACCGCCGATGCCGACGCCGCCAGCTACGCACGCCTGTTCGCGGTGCCGGCGATGGCGCATTGCGCCGGCGGGCCGGCCACCGACCAGTTCGACGCGTTGACCCCGCTGGTGGCCTGGGTCGAGCAGGGCCAGGCGCCGGACGCGATCGTCGCCAGCGCGCGCGGCAGCGGCAGCGCCGCGCCCAATGCCGAGGTGCCGGCCAGCTGGAGCAGCCAGCGCAGCCGTCCGCTGTGCCCGTATCCGCAGGTGGCGCGCTACGTCGGCGGCGACGTGGAGGCGGCGTCCAGCTTCGTCTGCCGCTGAGCGCACGCCGCCGTTGCGCCGCCGGCATGGCGGTGCAACGGCCGCGTCGTTTTCGAGGCGGTCAGCCCATGCCGCCGTTGATGCCGATGACCTGGCCGTTGATGTAGGCGGCCGCGTCCGAGCACAGGAAGGCGACCAGTGCGGCCACTTCCTCCGGCTTGCCCGGGCGCCCGGCCGGGACCATCTGTTTGATCGCCTCCGGCGGGAACGAACTGTCCGCCATCGCGCCCTGGATCACGCCGGGCGCGACCACATTGACGCTGATGCCGCGGCTGGCCATTTCCCGCGCCAGCGACATGCTGGCGCCGTGCAGCGCCGCCTTGGCCGCGGCGTAGTTGGTCTGCCCGCGGTTGCCCAGCACCGCCGACACCGAGGACACGCTGACGATGCGGCCCCAGCGCGTGCGCGCCATCGGCAGCAGCAGCGGCTGGGTGACGTGGAAGAAGCCGTGCAGCGAAACGTCGATGACCTTGTGCCACTGCGCCGCGCTCATGCCCGCCATCGGCGCGTCGTCGTGGATGCCGGCGTTGTTGACCAGCACCTGGATCGGGCCGGCCTCCAGTAGCGCCGCCAGCGCCTGCGCGCTGGCCTGCGCATCGGCCACGTCGAACGCCACCGCCTCGGCGCTGCCGCCGGCGGCGACGATCGCCTCCACCACCGCCACGGCCCGCGCGACGTTGGCATTGGCGTGCACGATCACGTGCAGGCCCTGCGCGGCCAGGGCACGGCAGATCGCGCCACCGAGATCGCCGCTGCCGCCGGTGACCAGGGCGCGGCGCGGGGATGCAGGCTGGGACATCGTGGTTCCTTGGGCGGAGAGACAGAGCCGCCATCCTAACGACTCGTCGCGCATCGCGGGCACACCACCCGACGCCGCAGCGGCCGCGGGCGGGCGTCATCGTGGAAGCCCGCCACGATCGATGGCCCACCACGCCGCGAAACGGCACCTGCAGGAACGTGCCCGTGCATTGCCTGGGTGCACTGTGGGAGGGACTTCAGTCCCGACGCCTTCCACGCCTGGATACTCGGCAAGCGGCGCTCGCCGCGCCTGCAGCGCCGTCGACGCCTACGCGGTCACGCCGCGCCCAGCATCACCGTCGCGCGACCCTCGGCCAGCAACTGCCCGGCATGGCTGATGCGGAAGGCGTACTGCTGGCTGTCCTCGGCCTGCAGCAGCACCTCGGCCTCGCCTTCGATCGGACCCGGCAGATCCTGCAGTTCGGCGACGTGCAACTGCACCCCGCGCAGCGCCACCAGCATGCCCGGCCGCACCGGCGTGCCCGCGGCGCGACCGAGCAGGCCACCGTGCACCGCCATCGCCTGCGCACCGTACTCGCACAGGTGCAGCGCGCGCAGTCGATCGCCGCTGCGCAGCGGATGCGCGGCCTGGCGATGGGCAACGCTGCGCAACACCACGCGCTGCGCGTCCCAGGCCACCACCTGTTCCCACAGGCACATCAGGCCCTGGTGCGGGACCAGCGCGGCGATGGCGTCGCGCCCGTGCAAGGGTTCAGTGTGCATGGCGGCTCTCCCGGGTGTCGCTGGCGGTCTCGCGCGAAATCAGCAGCGCCAGCACGAAATTGAACAGCACGCCCAGCGCCACGGTGCTGCCGATCGCGCGCAGCACCGGGATGCTGGAGGCGGCCAGCAGCGCGAACACCAGCAGGGTCATCAGGCTGCACACGATCAACGCATGCAGGGTGCGCAACTGGTCGGCGCGGTCGTCGCCGGCGTGGTCGAAGAACAGCGCGTAGTCCAGGCCCAGGCCGGCGGCCAGGATCAGCGCGATCAGGTGGAACAGGTTCAGTTCGACCCCGCAGCCGCGCAGGATCGCCAGGATCAGCAGCGTGGTCAGGGCCATCGGCAGCAGCACGCGCACGATGCGCCGCGGCGTGCGCAAGGCGATCGCCACGGTCAGCGCCAGCAGCACCGCGGCCACGCCCAGCGCGGCGAGCACGCGGCCGCGGTAGGCGGCGACCAGCGACTCGGAGGCGTCCTTCAGGTCCAGCAGTTGCGCGCCGCTGCCCTGCACCGCGCGCGCCAGCTGCGCCGGATCGCGCAGCCCGGTCAGCGACACCAGTGCGGTGGTGCGGTCCGGACGCTCCAGCAGCAGGCCGCCGACGGGGGTCGCCAGCGGCGTGCCATGCAGATCGCGCGCGGTCAGCAGCGGCGCACTGCGCGCGGCCTGCAGGTCGGCCAGGAACGGCGCGAAGGCATCGGCGCGGAACGGGGTGGCGGCGACCGCGGCGGCGGTGATCGCCTGCGCCTGTGCCGTATCGGGCAGAGCGGCCTGGCGCCGGCGCTGGGTGGCGGCGCTGGGCAGATAG
>NZ_AQOI01000419.1:0-7543 GCF_000364665.1 Xanthomonas sp. SHU 199 | reverse complement strand
GGCGCTGTTGCTGGGGCTGTGGATCGCGCAGCGGCAATTGCCGCAGGACGATGCGCACGGCCCGACGGTCGCGGCGACCCGGGGGAGCGTCGCCGAGGGCGCGCTGGCGCAGGCGCTGACGCAGCAGTTGTCCGGCCAGTCCCAGGGCAGCGTGCGCATCGGCCTGAGCTTCCGCGATCGCGACGGCCATTACTGCCGCACCTTCGCGCTGTCGAACGCCAACGCCGGCCTGGCCTGCCAGCGCGACGGCGCATGGCGGGTGGAACTGCTGGTGCCCGCCGGCGAACGCGAAGACGGCGGCCGCATGCGCATGGCGGCCAGCCCGATGCCGGCCGCGGTGCTGCAGGCGGTGGATGCGCGCATCGCCGGCGAGGCGCTGGATGCCGACGGCGAACAGCGCGCGCGCGCACGCGGCTGGCGCTAGGAGCAGGCCGATGTCCTGCCTGCTTTGGGATGGGCAACGCGCCTAGAACACCTCCGACGCACACCGGAACGCGTCCGGCAGGAGCGGCTTCAGCCGCGACGCGCGTTTCCGACACGCCGGTCGCGGCTGAAGCCGCTCCTGCAGCACATCGATTCACGCTCGATGCCGTGGACGCACCTTCTTCGAGGTGCCCTCAGGGCAGCGCTGCCTGCGTCTTCGACTCGGTGGCAGCGTCGAGGCCGTCGATGCCGGCCAGCATCTTCTTCAGCAGTTTCTCCAGCTGCTGCTGCTCGCCGGCATCCAGCGCCGCGGTTTCCGTCTCCAGGAACGCACACACGTCCGGCAGCAAGCGTTCGATCAGGGCGATGCCGGCCGGCTGCAGGGTCAGCGCGACCTTGCGCCGGTCTTCCGGACTGGCCGTGCGCGACAGCAGCCCCTTGCCGCACAGGCTGTCGGTGAGACGGGTGATGTTGGCCGGCTTCTCGCTGGCGGCCTCGGCCACCTCGGTGGGGGTGATGCACTGCTCGGGCGTGCCGTACAGCATCATCAGGATCTCGTACTCCGGCGGGCTGATGCCGTACTCCTTGAGCACGCCGCTGGCGTTGGCATGCACGCGCTTGTACAGGTGCTTGACCAGCCGGACCAGGACGGCGGGCTCGCGCGGGAAGGCCGGATAGCGCGCGCAGGTGTGCGCCACGCGCCGCTCGGTCTGATCGAAACTGCCCATAAGAAATCGATTGCAAGTGGGGTAGCCGCCAATGCTACCCATTGCGCAGTGTCCCGACGAGGGCACGCGTTGCGTTCCCGCATGCTGTCGACGCAGTGCACCGCACGCCGACGCCGACGCGCGCTGGCGCGCCGGCCACCGCTCAGGCGGCGAACAGCGGCGCGTATTCCGGTGCCACCAGCTCGCGCAGCACGCTGGCCGGCACGTCCACCGTCTGAGTGCCATCGGCGTACGGCCCCACTTGGTATGGCGGGAACACGAAACGCAAGGCGGTGATCTTGCCCGCCGCGTCGACCAACGGCTGGAACTGGCTGAAGTTGCCGGGCTGCGGCTCGGTGCCTTCGGCGATCATCTTGCTGGCGCTGCGCACCTGCTCGTCCTGGTCCTCCGGCGGCACCTGTTCGGCATCCACCCGCGTCTGCACCGCCTGGCGCAGTTGCGCGGCAACGTAGCCGGCCACCTGCTTCCAATGCGACGCATCCGGGATCAGTGTCTCGGCGGTGAGCATGCGCTGCTGCTGCGGCAGCCACACCCAACGCGCCACCAGCGGTTCGCCATGCGCACCGCCGGTGTAGCGGCTGCCGTCGGCGCTCAGCGCGACCAGGTCCGGACGCTCCAGCAGCATCTCGAATTGCAGCGAGAGTTCGTAGGGCGCGCGTGGGCGATCGTTGCCGAGCCCGTCGACCGCTTCCATCAGCTCGCTGCGCGCGCTCTGCGCGTAGCGGTTGGCCGCCTCGGCCAGTCCGGGATAGCGGTTGATCGACGGCGGGAAAGTGATGCCGACCACATAGCTGGGGCTGTGTTCGACGATGTCCTTCAGTTCCGGCGGCGTGGCCTGCGCCTGCTCCGGCGCCGCGGAAGCCTCGCTTTGTGCCGGTGCCGCGGCGGGCGCCGGTACGGCGGCCGGTTCCTCGCGTTTGCAGCCGGCCAGTGCCAGCGCCGCGGCGACCGCCAGTGCCGTCCATGCCATCCGCCCGTTGCCCATCGTCTCTGCCCTGCTCACGTCGACTGCCCCTGTTCCTGCAATGCCTGTAAAAGTGGCGCGCATTATCGCGCCGTTGCGGTGCCCGATGCTCAATCGAGCAGCGCCGCGTATTGCGGATGCCGCTGGATGAACACGGCCGCGTACGAACACGCCGGCACCACCTTCCAGCCTTGTGCCTGCGCATGGTCCAGCGCGGCGGCGACCAGTTGCGCCGCCAGCCCGCGCCCGCCGATCGGGCCAGGCACCCCGGTGTGGGTGATGACCATGCGCCCCTGCTCCAGCACGTAGTCGAGTTCGGCGCGATGGCCGTCGACCTGCAGGCTGAAGCGGTGCTGCTGCGGATCGTGCGCGATCGGGACGTTCGGTGCGGACATGGGGAAGTGGATGTGTCGCGGAGCAGGCAGTGTCCGCTGCGGCTTGCCGCGGCGATGTGAAACACCTGCCCCAGGGCGTCACGCCGCCGACGCGGCGCGTCAGCCGTACGCCGCTCAAGTCGTGCCGCGCGCGGCCGATACCACCAGGACAGGCCGAAAACCTGGCATGGGAGTTGCACCTCCCATCACGCAGCGATCCAACAGGGAACCACGCGCATGAGCGAGACCGAGAGCAAATACGACCAGGGCGACCACAACGCCTCCTTGCTGGAAGGGCTATTCCAACTGTCGGTCAGCGGCGACCACCAGGGCGGCGAGTTCCAGCAGCTCGACGACGAGGTCTACCAGCGCCTCAAGCGCACCTACGAGAACGCCGCCATCGGCAGCGCCAAGGTGCAGTTGCGCGGGCAGCAGACCCGCTGAACCCAGAGGGCGGCCTGACGGACCGCCACCTGCCCCATGCGCGATGCGTGCCCACGACCGCATCGGCGCCACGGCGCATACCCAGCGCAGCGAATGAGAGATGTGCCGATCGCGCGGCGCCGCACGCCCGTGCGGACGCCAGCGCGTCGCGGATCAGCCGCGCCCGAAGCGCGGGTTCGCCAGCTCGCCCAGAAAGTGCTGCAGCACCGACGGCTCCATGATCAGCAGGAACATCACGCCGAACGCCGCACCGGCCAGGTGCGCGCTGTGGTTGACGTTGTCGCCGCCGCGGCGGTCCATCCAGATGCTGTAGCCGACATAGAACACGGCATACAGGATCGCCGGGATCGGAATCGGGATGAAGAAGAAGAAGATCCCGGTCCACGGCGCCATCAGGATGAAGGCGAACAGCACCGCCGACACCGCACCGGAGGCGCCCAGGCTCATGTAGTTGGGGTTCTTCTGGTTCTTCAGGTAGCTGGGCAGGATCGAGACCACCAACGCCGACAGGTAGAACAGCGGATACACCAGCATGTTGCCGGTCATCCGCTCCATCAGCACCTCGATCGGGCCGCCGAAGAAGTACAGCGTGACCATGTTGAACAGCAGGTGCGGGAAATCGGCATGAATGAAGCCGTAGGTCACCAGCCGGTCGTACTGCTTGTGGCGGTCGATCGCCGGCGGCCACAGGATCAGCCGGTCGAGCAGCCGGCGGTTGTTGAACGCCGCCCACGACACCAGCACGGTGAGGACGATCAGGATCAGGTTGACGGGGGTGACGGAGGGCATGCGGGGTCTCAGGCGGGGCGGTAGTGGTCGACCATGCGGTAGCGGCGCGCGTACAGCCCGAACAGCAGTGCGGCGACGAACGCGAAGGCGGCGAAGAAGAACATCAGGAACGCGGTCTCGCTGAGCCCGGTGCTGCCGATGTGCGCGGTGACGCGGTCGTTGCGCACCGCGGCGTTGGACAGCAGCACCCACAGGTTGCCGACGGTGGTGGTGAGGTTCCAGAAACTCATCACCACGCCCTTCATCGATTGCGGCGCCTGGCTGTAGGCGAATTCCAGGCCCGTCGCCGAGACCAGCACTTCGCCGAAGGTCAGCAGCGCGTACGGCAGGATCTGCCAGGCGATGGACAGGGCGTCGCCGCCGTCCATCATCACCTGCAGCGTGCCGACCACGATCCAGGCCAGGCCGCTGAAGGCGATGCCGGCGGTCATCCGCCGCAGCGCGGTCGGCTCGTAGCCGCGCCGGCGCAGCAGCGGATACAGCACCAGGTTGTTGAAGGGGATCAGCAGCATCACCAGCGCCGGATTCAGCGCCTGCATCTGCGAGGCGCTGAACCACGCCGGCATCTGCATCTGCTGGCCCTGCAGCACCCAGGTCGAGGCCTTCTGGTCGAACAGCGAGAAGAACGGGGTGACCAGCGCGAACACCACCAGCACCCGCAGCACCGCACGCACGCCGTCCACCGCCGCATCCGGATGCAGCGCGCGGGCGCGCTCCAGTTGCCACCAGGTGCCGCCGCCGATGCCGGCCAGCAGCAACACCAGCGCCAGGCACAGGCAGATCACCAGGCCCAGGGTCGGCACGAGGGCGAACGTCGCCAGCGCCAGCAGCACCGCCACGCCGGCCAGGACCAGGCCGGGACGCCCCTGCCCCGGCGCCTGCCGCAGCAGCGCGGTGCGCACCACTTGAGCGAAACCGTGCGGATCCTTCGGCGGCAGCGGCACGCGCACGTAGCGGTGACGCCCGGCCCAGAACACCAGGGTCGCCACCAGCATCAAGATGCCGGGGATGCCGAACGCCCACGCCGGGCCCAGGTTCTTCAGCGCCAGCGGGATCAGCAACGAGGCGAACAGCGAGCCGAAGTTGATGATCCAGTAGAAGGCGTCGAACACCACCTTGGCCAGGTGCTTGTTGCCCTGGTCGAACTGGTCGCCCATGAACGAGGCCACCAGCGGCTTGATCCCACCCGCGCCCAGCGCGATCAGGCCCAGGCCGAGGAAGAAGCCGTTGCGATGGCCCTCGAACAGCGCCAGGCACAGGTGGCCCACGCAGTAGATCAGGCTGAACCAGAGAATGGTGCTGTACTTGCCGAAGAAGCGGTCGGCCAGCCAGCCGCCGAGCAGCGGGAAGAAGTACACGCCGATCATGAAGCTGTGCATGATGTGCTTGGCTTCGGCCTCGCGGCCGGGCGCGGTCACTTCCTGCAGCAGCAGCGAGGTGATCAGGAACTGCACCAGGATGTTGCGCATCCCGTAGAAGCTGAAGCGCTCGCAGGCCTCGTTGCCGATGATGTACGGAATCTGCCGCGGCATGCGCGCGGCGGTGCGCTCCTGCGCCGCGCTCATGCGGCGTGTCTCGTGGTGGCTTGGCTGCTCACGGGCCCTCGTCCAGGCAAAATTTTCAGAAGGTTACCCGATCGTTCCGGCGAATCGAACCGCTAGGACACGCCCTAGGTGCTTTCGCAATCGGCGCGCTGCCCGCATCATGGGGGCCTGTCCCGAGACGGTGCCGAGATGATCCGACCCTGGCTGGCCACCCTGTTGCTGCCGATGCTGCTCTGCAGCATGCCGTCGCTGGCCAGCGAGGCGGGCCTGTCCACCGAAGCCGAGCGCAGCGGATTCGCGCGCACCGGCCGCTACGCCGAAACCATCGCGCTGTGCGATGCCTTCGCGCAGCACTATCCGCAGGCGGTGCGCTGCTTCGACTTCGGCACCACCCCGGAAGGCCGGCCGATGAAGGCGCTGGCGGTGTCGACCTCGGGTGCACTGGATCCGGCGGCCGCGCAGGCGCGCAAGCTGCCGGTAGTGCTGATCCAGGGCGGCATCCACGCCGGCGAGATCGACGGCAAGGACGCTGGCTTCCTGGCGCTGCGCCAACTGCTCGACGGCCACGCCGCGCGCGGCGCGCTGGACAAGCAGGTATGGCTGTTCGTGCCGGTGTTCAACGTCGACGGGCACGAGCGCTTCGGCGCCTGGAACCGGCCAAACCAGCGTGGTCCGGAACAGATGGGCTGGCGCACCACCGCGCAGAACCTCAACCTCAACCGCGACTACGTTAAGGCCGACGCGCCGGAGATGCAGGCGATGCTGCGCCTGGTCGAGCAGTGGGACCCGCTCGTGTATGTGGATCTGCACGTCACCGACGGCGCGCAGTTCGAGCACGACGTGTCGATCCAGGTGGAACCGCTGCACGCCGGCGACACCGCGCTGCGCGGCGACGGCCTGCGCCTGCGCGACGCCGTGCTCGCCGACCTGAAGCGGCAAGGCTCGCTGCCGTTGCCCTACTACCCCTCCTTCGTGGTCAACGACGACCCGGCCTCCGGCTTCGAGGACGGGGTGCCGACGCCGCGCTTCTCGCACGGCTATTTCCAGCTGCGCAACCGCTTCGGCATGCTGGTGGAAACGCATTCGTGGAAGCGCTACCCCGAGCGCGTGCGCATCACCCGCAACACCATCGTCTCGGTGCTGCAGCAGGTGGCGCGGCATGGTGCGCAGTGGCGCGCCGACGCGCTGGCCGCCGACGCCCGCGCGCAAGCGCTGGGTGGCAAGACCGTGGCGCTGGACTACCGCACCACCGACGCCTCGCACCTGGTGGACTTCCGCGGCTACGCCTACACGCGCACGCCCTCGCCGGTGTCCGGCGCGCTGATGACCCGCTACGACGAGCGCACCCCACAGATCTGGCGCGTGCCGCTGCGCGACCAGATCGTGCCCAGCGTGGAAGTCGCGGCGCCGCGCGCCGGCTACCTGGTGCCGGCGGCGCAAGCCGCCCTGGTCGGCGCCAAGCTGCGCCAGCACGGCATCGTCTTCCGCACACTCGACCACGACGCCACCCTGCCGGTCCAGACCTTCCGCGCCGACACCGCCAGCTTCGCCGCCCGCTCGTCCGAAGGCCACCAGCGGCTCAGCGTCGCCGGCGCCTGGAAGCCGGAGACCCGCGCCGTCGGCGCCGGCGCGCTGTTCGTGCCGATCGCCCAGCCCAAGGCGCGGCTGTTGATGGCGCTGCTGGAACCGCAGGCGCCGGACTCGCTGCTGCAATGGGGCGAGTTCAACAGCGCGTTCGAGCGCGCCGAGTACATGGAAGACTACGTCGCCGAGGACGTGGCGCGGCAGATGCTGGCCAGCGACCCGGCGCTCAAGGCCGAGTTCGAGGACAAGCTCGAACACGACGCTGCCTTCGCCAAGGATCCGCAGGCGCGGCTGGAGTTCTTCTACCGCCGCCACAGTTCCTGGGACGAGCGCTACCGCCTGTACCCGGTCATGCGCAGCGACGAAGCACCGTCCTGACGCGCGGTTCCACCCTCCCCCGACTCCCCCCGATGCGCCTTCCCGTCATCTGCTGAAGAGGCTGTTCGCCCCGATATGAAAACGTTTACAGGATCCCTTTGCCTGACCCTCGCGCTGGCCTCGCCTGCCGTCGCCGCGCCGCCGGCGGCGGCCGCGGGCACGGCGTCCACGCCGAACGCCGCCGCTGCGCAGCGCCCGTGGAACGACCGCAACCTGTCGCCGGACCGGCGCGCCGCGCTGCTGGTGCAGGCGATGACCCCGGACGAGAAGTTCCAGATGCTGCACAGCTACTTCGGCCTGGGCAAGGACGGCGGC
>NZ_AQOI01000418.1:0-2916 GCF_000364665.1 Xanthomonas sp. SHU 199 | reverse complement strand
GAAGCCGGCCGGTGCGCTCGGCTCGGCCGGCTACGTGCCGGCGATCGAACGCCTGGGCATCCCGTCGCAGCAACTGGCCGATGCCGGCCTCGGCGTGACCAACCCCGGCAACATCCGCCCCGGCGACCACGCCACCGCGCTGCCCTCCGGCCCGGCCACCGCCGCCACCTGGAACCGCGCACTGGCCTTCGCCGGCGGCGCCACCATGGGCCGCGAGGCCTGGCAGCAGGGTTTCAACGTGCTGCTGGCCGGCAGCGTCAACCTGCAGCGCGACCCGCGCAACGGCCGCAACTTCGAGTACGCCGGCGAGGATCCGCTGCTGGCCGGCACGATGGTCGGCGAATCGATCCGCGGCGTGCAGAGCCAGCACGTGGTCTCGACCATGAAGCACTTCGCGATGAACGACCTGGAGACCGGGCGCAACACCCACAGCGCCGACATCGGCGAGCAGGCCATGCACGAGTCGGACCTGCTGGCCTTCGAGCTGGCGCTGAAGATCGGCCAGCCCGGCTCGGTGATGTGCTCCTACAACCGCATCAACGGCGTGTACGGCTGCGAGAACGACTACCTGCTCAACCAGGTGCTGAAGCAGGAATGGAAGTTCCCCGGCTACGTGATGTCCGACTGGGGCGGCGTGCACAGCGGCTCCAAGGCGGCGCTGGCCGGCCTGGACCAGCAGTCGGCCGGCGAAGTGTTCGACAAGGCGGTGTACTTCGACCAGCCGCTGCGCATGGCGGTGGCCGCCGGCACCGTGCCGCAGGCGCGCCTGGACGACATGGTCAAGCGCATCCTGCGCGCCTTCATCGCCACCGGCAGCTTCGACAACCCGCCGCAGCACCAGCCGATCGACGACGCCGCCGGCGGCCTGGCCGTGCAGCGCGTGGTCGAGGAAGGCACGGTGCTGTTGCGCAACGAGGGCAAGCTGCTGCCGCTGTCGCGCAACCTGCGCCGCATCGCGGTGATCGGCGGGCATGCCGACAAGGGCGTGATCGGCGGCGGCGGTTCCTCGATGGTCGGCATCACCGTCAACGGCGGCAACGCGGTGCCGGGGATCGCCCCGACCACCTGGCCGGGCCCGGTGATGTTCCATCCGTCCTCGCCGCTGCAGGCGCTGCGCAAGGCCCTGCCCGACGCGCAGATCGACTACGCCAGCGGCGACGACCCGGCCGCGGCGGCCAAGCTCGCGCGCGAGGCCGACGTGGCCATCGTGTTCGCCACGCAATGGTCGGCCGAGTCGGTGGACCTGCCGGACATCGCCCTGCCCGACAAGCAGGACGCGCTGATCGCCGGCGTGGCCAAGGCCAACCCGAAGACCGTGGTGGTCCTGGAGACCAACGGCCCGGTCGCCATGCCGTGGCTGCAGCAGGTGCCGGCGGTGCTGGAAGCCTGGTACCCGGGCATCCGCGGCGGCGAAGGCCTGGCGCGGCTGCTGCTGGGCGAGGTCAACCCGTCCGGCCGCCTGCCGGTGACCTGGCTGCGCGACGTGTCGCAACTGCCGCGGCCGTCGATCCCCGGCCTGGGCTTCAAGCCGGCGCAACCGGCCGGCAGCAACGTCGACTACAACATCGAAGGCGCCAATGTCGGCTACCGCTGGTTCGCCGCGCGCGGCCTGGAGCCGGTGTATCCGTTCGGCTACGGCCTGTCCTACACCACGTTCGCCTACGGCAACTTCAAGGTGCAGGCCGACGGTCACCGTGTCGTCGCCAGCTTCGACGTGCGCAACACCGGCGATCGTGAAGGGGCCGACGTGCCGCAGCTGTACCTGCGCCTGCCGCAGGGCCATCACACCCCGATCCGCCTGGTCGGCTGGGACAAGGTGCTGCTCAAGCCGGGCGAGAGCCGCCACGTCAGCATCGTCGCCGAGCCCAAGACCCTGGCCGACTACGACCCGAAGCAGCGCCACTGGCACATTGCCGCCGGCGACTACGAACTGCTGCTGGGCCGTTCGGCGACGCAGCTGGAGGCGCGCGCGCCGCTGCACCTGAAGGACAGCGTGCTGCAGCATTGACCGAGGCGCGCGGCGCACGCGCGCCGTGTGTGCCGGCCCCCGCCCCGCCTCCGCGCCTGTACGCGCCGGAGGTGGGGCGATGTTCGTCATTGCCACCTGCGCGGCACCGATTGTGTGGCGGACGCCGCAGCACCATCGGCTGTATACGCAACCCTGAGACGCTGCGCCGTAGCATCGCCCGCATGACTCCCCGCGTCTTCCAATGGCATCGCACCGGCTGGCTGTTGCTGGCCGTGGCGGCATTGGCGCAGGCGCACGTGGCGGCGGACGCGGTGCCGACGGCCTCGGCCACGGCGGACGCCGCCCTCACCGTGGTCACGCTCACGCTCGCCCCGGATCCGCGCGCCACGCAGGACGGCGACGACTGGATCGCGCGCCGCGAGCGCATTGCCGTGGCCCTGCAGCGCCTGCATCCCGACGCCATCGCCCTGCAGGAGGTGCTGCAGACGCCGGAGATCCCGAACCAGGCGCAATGGCTGGCCGCGCGCCTGGGCTACCACTGCCACTTCATCAGCCCCGATCCGCCCAGCCGGCCGCAACGCCGCGGCAATGCGCTGCTGACCCGCCTGCCGGTGCTGGAAGAGGCCGAGACCTTGCTGCATCCGCTGGAGGACTACAGCGTCGCCGGCCTGGTACGGGTGGACCTGCACGGGCAGCCGGTGAACCTGTACTTCACCCGCCTGCACGCGACGCGCGACGGCGGCGCCAGCCGCCGCGAACAGGCCGAGGACCTGATGGCCTGGATCGATGCCACCGCCGAGGGCGTGCCCTCGCTGCTGGCCGGTGGCTTCTTTGCGGCGGCGCGCGCGCCCGAGCTGGCGCCGTTGGCGGTGCGCTTCGAGGACGGCAGCGTGCGCGGCGAATCGGCGCGCAACCGGATCGACGTGCGTGCGCCCGGCACGGCGGCG
>NZ_AQOI01000417.1:0-1023 GCF_000364665.1 Xanthomonas sp. SHU 199 | reverse complement strand
CCTGCGGCGCGCTGCCGCGCGGCAGCCACTGGCTCCAGGCCACGATCGCCTCGCGCCAGGAACCGGCGCCATCGCCAGCCGCGGGCGACGCGGGGGCCGCGGCGCCCTGGCGCAATGCGGCGCTCCAGGCGTCCCAGTACTGCCGCGTCATCGCCTCGAAATCGCCGGCGCCACCGCCGCTAGCCTTCATCGCCACTCTCCAGACCTGGCCCGCGATGATAGCAACCCGCTGCGATCAGGGCTTGGGGATGCGTAGCGTCTTGCTGATCATCAGCGAGCCGGACAGCGCGAACAGCAGCGCCAGCGGGTGCAGCAGCCACGGCCCCAATCGCCACTCGCCCCACCACAAGGCGTCGCCGATATGGCCCAGGTGCGCCGCGATCGCCAGCACGATGACCAGGCCCAGGCTACTCGGGATCGGCGTGCCCTCGAAGTACGGCACCTTGTCGCCATCGCCGGCGATCTGCTCGGCGGTGACGTTGTAGCGGGCCAGGCGGCTGACCCCGCAGCAGACGAAGAAACTCAGCACCAACCAGTCCCAGCCGCCCTGCATGCCGCAGGCATAGGCCAGCGCCGCCGGGGCCACGCCGAAGGAGATTACGTCGGCCAGCGAGTCCAGCTCGCGGCCGAGGGTCGAGGACGACTTGCGCCAGCGCGCCACCCGGCCGTCCAGCGCGTCGAACACGAATGCCAGCGGGATCAGCGCCATGCCGAACAGCAGGTCGCTGCGGCGGCCGTCCTGCAGGAAGCGCATCGCCGCGAACACCGCGCCGGTGCCGCAGAAGGCGTTGGCGAGGGTGAACCAGTCGGCCAGCTGGAACTCGCGCAGCATGGAGAAGTGGCGTTTCATCGGCATAACGTGGCGGATCCGGCGTGAGCGGCGAGCGACGGCACAGGGTAGCGTGGCGCCGCCGCACTGGCGAGCGGCCGCTGCCGGGCGTCGCGGCGCGCTGCTACGCTGACCGCTCCCCACTCCGCGCAGGTACTCCCCAATGCAGACCGTCCTGATCACCGGCGCCGCCA
>NZ_AQOI01000416.1:0-11474 GCF_000364665.1 Xanthomonas sp. SHU 199 | reverse complement strand
CACGCACTGGCCGCCGACGGCCGCCACATCGTCGTCAGCGACCTGGACCTCGAGGCCGCCGAAACGGTCGCCGCGCAGGTGCGCCAGGCCGGCGGCTCGGCCGAGGCGGTGGCGCTGGACGTGGCCAGCGCGGACAGCATCGCCGCGGCGCTGGCCGCTGTCAGCCGGCCGGTGGACGTGCTGGTCAACAACGCCGGGCTGCAGCATGTGGCGCCGCTGCAGGAGTTCCCGATGGACAAGTGGAGCCTGCTGGTGGAGGTGATGCTGACCGGGGTCGCCCGGCTGACCCAGGCGGTGCTGCCGGGCATGCGCGAACGCGGCTTCGGCCGCATCGTCAACATCGGCAGCATCCACTCGCTGGTCGCCAGCCCGTACAAGAGCGCCTACGTCGCCGCCAAGCACGGCCTGGTCGGCTTCTCCAAGGTGATCGCACTGGAGACCGCCGACACCGACATCACCATCAACACGCTCTGCCCCAGCTACGTGAAAACGCCGCTGGTGGACAGGCAGATCGCCGACCAGGCGCGCACCCGCGGCATTTCCGAAGCCGACGTGATCGCCCAGGTGATGCTCAAGCCGATGCCCAAGGGCGTGTTCATCGCCTACGACGAACTGGCCGGCTGTGTAGCGTTCCTGGCCTCGCCGGCGGCGCGCAACATCACCGCGCAGACGATCGCCATCGACGGCGGCTGGACCGCGCAGTAGCGCTGCGGCAAGCGCGCACGTGCGCCTGCTGGATCGCGCGATCGACGCTGGTCAATTTTTCGCCATTGCGGCGGCGGCCGTTGCGGCACAACGCCACTGGCATCTTATCCACAGCGTTCGTGCGCTTTCATCCACACCGGCTGTGGAGAAGCGCGACCGGGACTGATGAAATTTTCGCCAACCGACAGAATCGGGCAGCCATTTCAGCGACTTGCGACGCTTGCCCACAGGCTTGTGCAGCATCGATCCACAACCGCTGTGGACAAGACGGACGCGGTGCCGCGCGAGCGTTCGACCGAGCGGCGCGCCGGCCCCTCGCCCATCCCCCGACGCGAAAGGCAGAGGCTGTTCCTTCTCCCGACGGGAGAAGGTGGCCCGAAGGGCCGGATGAGGGTACGGGCGAAGCCTGGTGCAACCAAACTCCGCGCGGCGCTTTCGGGCCGTACCCCCAAACTTCTTGAGTCGCTTTCGCCCCCAACCCCTCTCCCGATGGGAGAGGGGCTTTACGGCAGCGCGAGCGTGTCGGACCCGCGAGTCGCGCCAGGGCTGCATGCGTCCGTCGCGATACGGAATGACGCCGCGGAACGGGCGTGGGTCGCCATCGAACACCAGCGGCAAGAAGAGGCTGTTCCTACTCCCGTCGGGAGAAGGTGGCCCGAAGGGCCGGATGAGGGTACGGGCGGAGCCTGGTGCAACCAAACATCGCGAGACGCTTGGCGCCGCACCCTCGCCCCCCAAACTCCGCGAGTCGCTTTCGCGCCGTACCCCTCACCCCAACCCCTCTCCCGATGGGAGAGGGGCTTAGCGCGTCAGACCCGCGAGTAGCGCCAGGACTGCATGCGTCCGTCGCGGTATGGCATGACTCCGTGGAACGGGCGCGGGTCGCCATCGAACACCAGCGGCAGGAAATGGCGATCGCCCTCCCACAGCGGCAGCGTGTCCATCTGCGCGATCGGCACCCAGGCCAGCGTGCCCTCGGCGTTCTCGGCGAACGGCTCGCCGGCGTAGGCGTCGATCAGGAACACGAAGCCCAGCCAGTCCTCACCGTGCTTGCCGAACCCCGGCCAGCTGATGGTGCCGCGCAACTGCAGCGCCTCGCAGGTGATGCCGGCCTCCTCCAGGATCTCGCGGCGCATGCCGGCCAGGACGTCCTCGTCCGCCTCCACCTTGCCGCCCAGGCCGTTGTACTTGCCCAGGTGATGGTCGCCGGGCCGGGCATTGCGATGGACCAGCAGCACCTGGCTGCGGTCGGGCGAGAGCACGTAGCCCAAGGTGGCGACGATGGGGGTGTAAGGCATGCGACGAAGGCAGAGAACGACGGGCGCGCAGTATGCCGTAACCGTGCCGCCGCTTGGTCCAGCCTGTGTCTAGACGGCGGGCGTCGCCGCGTCCTGCGCCGCGCGCGGCAACGGCGGCGCCGAGCGCAGCGTGGCCACGCCGTGGCCGCGCTCGGCCAGATATTCCAGCCATTTGCCGAGGAAGGTGTTCATGCGCATGCGGTGGCTGATCAGTTCCGCCGGCGGCGGGTACAGCCCCATCACGTCCTGCCAGCGGCGGCCGACATAGCAATGCGTGGTCTCGGCCTGGCGCGCGTCCAGGTACAGGCGCACGTAGGCCGACGGGTCCGGCTCGCCGGTCAGCGGGTCGCACAGATCGTAGGTCAGGCGCAGTTCGACGGTGTAGCGGTGACGCTCGATCACGTCCAGGCGCAGGTCCAGGCCGTCGCCGATGCTGGACACGTAGCTGCCGGCGGCCAGGTCGGCCGGCACGAACAGGCGGTTCAGGTGCAGATAGTTCTCGGCGTACAACCCCATCAGCCAGCCGAAACGGCTGAGCCGGGGGATGCGTTCGCTGCGGGTCATGGCGTGCTGCATGGACCGATCCTACACGCTGGATCGCGCCGGCGGCAGCATTGACGGATCGGCGCCAGCGGCCTACCGTGGAAATCCCTGCGAAGACGTGCGGAAATGCCGTCGCCGCCGGGAATGGCCCCGCCCGACCGGCGCGCGCTGGCCAGTCATACCCTCTCTCAGAACATCTCGCGCTGCAGTCCCAGCGTCGCCAGCACCTTGCTGGAAATCTCCTCGATCGAGGTATGCGTGGTGCTCAGGGTCGGAATCCGCTCCATGCGGAACATGGTTTCGGCCGCCGCCACTTCGCGCCGGCAGGTCTCGGCGTTGGAATAGCGCGAATTCGGCCGCCGCTCCTGGCGGATCTGCTGCAGCCGCTCCGGATCGATGGTCAGCCCGAACAGCTTGTTGCGATAGGCGCGCAGGCGCGGCGGCAGCCGATCGCTCTCCAGGTCCTCGTCGGTCAACGGATAGTTCGCCGCGCGCACACCGTAATGCAGCGCCAGGTAGATGCAGGTCGGGGTCTTGCCCGCGCGCGACACCGCCACCAGGATCACGTCGGCTTCGTCGTAGGTCAGCGCGATGCCGTCGTCGTGCGCGAGCGCGAAGTTCATCGCGTTGATGCGGCGGTGGTAGGTCTCGAAGTCGACCAGACCGTGCGCCTGCCCTACCCGCGAGTGCCGCGGCGCGTTCAATTCGCGCTCCAGCGGCTCGATGAAGGGCGCGAACACGTCGAGCATCAGCGCCCCGCTCTCGGCCAGCAGCATGCTCAATTGCGGATCGACGCAGGAGTTGACCACGATCGGCCGAACCTGATAGCGCTCCCCTGCGGCATGGATCCGCTGCGCGGCGTCGCGGGCTTTTTCCGGATCGTCGACGAACGACATGCGGTCGGTGACGAAGCTGAAACCGCTGAACTGGGTGAGCAGGCTATGCCCAATGGTTTCAGCGGTGATACCGGTTCCATCGGACACGTAGAACACCGGTCTGATCGTCGACATTGCCTGCATTCTCCTGGCTGAAACCCAACGGATGCGCCCGCTTCGCTTGTGCCGGCTCGGGTGCGCACTGCATCATATCGGCTTCTTCCCTCACGGACGCGGCCATTCAGCCCGCCTCGGGCGATGGCCTAACGGAGCATCGCGCTTGAACGAGAACATCCTGTGGTTGCATGAGCTGCGCCTGGCCGACCTGGCTCGCGTCGGTGGCAAGAATTCCTCCCTCGGCGAAATGATCGGCAATCTGGCGGGGCTCGGCGTGTCCGTGCCCGGCGGCTTCGCCACCACCGCCGAAGCGTTCAAGGCCTTCGTCGCCCACAACGATCTGTACCAGCGAATCTTCGACAAGCTGGCCACGCTGGACGTGGAAGACGTGGGCGCGCTGACCGCCGCCGGCAAGGAAATCCGCGGCTGGGTGATCGACGCACCGCTGCAGCCGGAGCTGGACCAGGCGATCCGCGATGCTTACGCGCAACTGTGCAACGAGAACGGTGGCGGCGACATCGCGGTCGCGGTACGTTCCTCGGCCACCGCCGAAGACCTGCCCGACGCCAGCTTCGCCGGCCAGCAGGAGACCTTCCTCAACGTGACCGGCGCCGACGACGTGGTGCACAAGGTCAAGGAAGTCTTCGCCAGCCTCTACAACGACCGCGCCATCGCCTACCGCGTGCACCACGGCTTCAAGCACGAGGACGTGTTCCTGTCGGCCGGTGTGCAGTTGATGGTGCGCTCGGGCGTCGGCGCCTCCGGCGTGCTGTTCACCCTGGACACCGAGTCCGGCTTCCGCGACGTGGTGTTCGTTACCTCGAGCTTCGGCCTCGGCGAAATGGTCGTGCAGGGCGCGGTCAATCCCGACGAGTTCTACGTCTACAAGCCCACCCTGAAGGCCGGCAAGCCGGCGATCCTGCGCCGCTCGCTGGGCAGCAAGCTGATCCGCATGGTGTATTCGGACGTGCCGGGCGAGCGCGTGCGCATCGAGGACACCCCGGCGCAGTTGCGCAACACCTTCTCGATCAACGACGAAGACGTGCAGGAACTGGCCAAGCAGGCGCTGGTGATCGAGCAGCACTACCAGCGGCCGATGGACATCGAGTGGGCGAAGGACGGCGTCAGCGGCAAGCTGTTCATCGTGCAGGCGCGTCCGGAGACGGTGAAGTCGCGCGGCCACGCCACTCAGATCGAACGCTTCGCGTTGCAGCAGCGCGGCGAGGTGATCGCCGAAGGCCGTGCGATCGGCCAGAAGATCGGCGCCGGCGTCGCCCGCGTGGTGCGCAGCCTGGAAGACATGAACCGGGTACAGCCCGGCGACGTGCTGGTCGCGGACATGACCGATCCCGATTGGGAGCCGGTGATGAAGCGCGCCTCGGCGATCGTCACCAACCGCGGCGGCCGCACCTGCCACGCGGCGATCATCGCCCGCGAGCTGGGCGTGCCGGCCGTGGTCGGCACCGGCAACGCGATGGAACTGGTCGAGGACGGCAAGGAAGTGACGGTGAGCTGCGCCGAAGGCGACACCGGCTACATCTATGGCGAGCGCCTGCCGTTCGAGCGCACCACCACGGATCTGGGCAACATGCCGCCGGCGCCGCTGAAGATCATGATGAACGTGGCCAACCCGGAGCGCGCGTTCGACTTCGGCCAGTTGCCCAACGCCGGCATCGGCCTGGCGCGCCTGGAGATGATCATCGCCGCGCACATCGGCATCCATCCCAACGCACTGCTGGAATACGCCAAGCAGGACGCGGCGACCAAGAAGAAGATCGACGAGAAGATCGCCGGCTACGCCGACCCGGTGAGCTTCTACGTCAACCGCCTGGCCGAAGGCATCGCCACGCTGACCGCGTCGGTGGCGCCGCACCCGGTGATCGTGCGCCTGTCGGACTTCAAGTCCAACGAGTACGCCAACCTGATCGGCGGCAGCAACTACGAACCGCACGAAGAGAACCCGATGATCGGCTTCCGCGGAGCCAGCCGCTACGTCGATCCGAGCTTCGCCGCCGCGTTCGCGCTGGAATGCAAGGCGGTGCTCAAGGTCCGCAACGAGATGGGCCTGGACAACATGTGGGTCATGATCCCGTTCGTGCGCACCCTCGAGGAAGGTCGCAAGGTCGTCGAGGTATTGGCCAGCAACGGCCTGCGCCAGGGTGAGAACGGCCTGAAGATCATCATGATGTGCGAGGTGCCGTCGAACGCGCTGCTGGCCGAGGAATTCCTGGAGATCTTCGACGGCTTCTCGATCGGCTCCAACGATCTCACCCAGCTCACCCTGGGTCTGGACCGCGACTCCTCGATCGTGGCGCACCTGTTCGACGAGCGCAATCCGGCGGTCAAGAAGATGCTGTCGATGGCGATCAAGGCCGCGCGCGCCAAGGGCAAGTACGTGGGCATCTGCGGCCAGGGTCCTTCGGATCACCCCGACCTGGCCGAGTGGCTGATGCAGGAAGGCATCGAATCGGTCTCGTTGAACCCCGACACCGTTGTCGACACCTGGCTGCGCCTGGCCAAGCTCAAGAGCAAGGGGTGATGCCGATGCAGTCGTGGCTGACGGCACTGACGGCGGCCACGACCGCTGCACCGGCGACGCGGGCGGCGCGCCCGTTCGACTGGCGGACGCTGGACTGGGCGCAATACGCGCTCAACTGGGGCGTGGCGATCCTGATCCTGGTGGTCGGGATGTGGATCGCCAAGCGCCTGAGCGAATGGCTGCGCAGCGCCCTGCTGCGCGCAAGGGTGGAAGCCACGCTCAGCAATTTCCTGCGCAACGTCGCCTATGCGTTGATGCTGGTGCTGGTGCTGGTCACCGCGCTGCAGAAGATCGGCGTGCCGCCGACCTCGCTGTTCGCCGTGCTCGGCGCCGCCGGCCTGGCGGTGGGTCTGGCGCTGAAGGACTCGCTGTCCAACATCGCCTCCGGGGTGATGCTGATCGTGCTGCGGCCGATGCGCGACGGCGACCACGTGGTGGTGGCCGGCCAGGAAGGCGTGGTCGACGAGATCCGGATCTTCCAGACCCGCATCCGCACCTTCGACGAGCGCATGGTGACCCTGCCCAACAGCACCATCACCACCGCGCCGATCGTCAACTACAGCACCCTGCCCAACCGTCGCCTGGAGATCACCGTCGGCGTCGGCTACGGCGACGACCTGAAGAAGGCGCAGGAGCTGTTGCTGAAGATCGCCCAGGACAATCCGAACATCCTGAAGACGCCCGCCCCGTTCGTGCAGGTCACCAACCTGGGCGAGAGCACGGTGGACCTGATGCTGTTCGGCTACGCCAAGAACAGCGATTTCGGCGCGGCCAAGAGCAGCACGCTGGAGCAGATCCGCAACCAGTTGCTGGAGAACGGGCTGAGCATTCCGTATCCGCAGCGCGACCTGCACGTGTACCACCACGATGCCGACGGCCGCCCGATCGCCGAGTTGCTGACCAAGGGCGTCACCGACGACGGCGAGACCAAGCCAGGGCCGCCGCTGGCGCGCTGAGGGGCGGCGTCAGCACCTGCATTCCCTGCGCGACTGTATCCGCCCGACGATCATCGGGCGGTCTGTCGCACGCTCTCTGACAGCGTCAGGATCGCGGATCAGCCCTCGCCCTGCCCGCCCAACGTGCCCATGAACGGACGGTAGTAACGCAGTTCGTCGATGGAATCGTGCACGTCGCTAAGCGCGGTGTGCGAGGAGGTCTTGGTCAGGCCGGCCGACACCGTCGGCGCCCAGCGCCGCGCCAGTTCCTTCAGCGTCGACACGTCCAAGTTGCGGTAGTGGAAGAAACGCTCCAGCCGCGGCATCTGCCGGTGCAGGAAACGCCGGTCCTGGCAGATCGAGTTGCCGCACATCGGCGAGGTGCCGGGCTTGCACCACTGGGTCAGGAACGCCATGGTCTCGGCCTCGGCCTGGGCCAGCGTGACCTGGCTGTCGAGCACGCGCTGCCACAGGCCGGAGTGGCGGTGCTGGTTGCGGTTCCACTCGTCCATCGCCTCCAGCGTCTGCAGCGGATGGGCAATGGCGAACTCCGGGCCCTCGGCCAGCACGTTGAGTTGCGCGTCGGTCACCACCGTGGCGATTTCGATGATCGAATCGCGATCGGTATCCAAGCCGGTCATTTCCAGATCGATCCAGATCAGCCGATCGTTCGCCACATGCGCTTGCGCCATATCACCGTCCTGTCGTTCGCGGCGGCGAGGCCGGCGCGGAAGTGTCGTATCAGACTTCAATGATACCGCGCGGCCTGCGCGACCGGCAGGGGCTGGCCGCTCACGCGCCCAGCGGCGGCTTGCCGCGCTTGGCGCGGAAATAGTTGGTCAGGCGCGTGCTCGCCTCCGCCGCCAGGACCCCGCCGCGGACCTGCACGCGGTGGTTGTGGCGCGGATCGGCGAGCAGGTCGAACACGCTGCCGCAGGCCCCGGTCTTGGGATCGGTGGCGGCATAGACCAGTTCCGCCACCCGCGCATGCACCACCGCCATCGCGCACATCGCGCACGGCTCCAGGGTCACGTACAGGCGGCTGCCGACCAGGCGGTGATTGCCGAGCCGGCGGCCGGCCTGGCGCAGCGCGACGATCTCGGCGTGCGCGCTGGGGTCGTGTTCGGCGATGTTGAGGTTCCAGCCCTCGCCCAGTACCTCGTCCTCGGCCGAGACCAGCACCGCGCCGACCGGAATCTCGTCGAACTCGCGCTCGGCACGCTCGGCCAGGGCCAGCGCATGGCGCATCCAATGTACGTCGCGCGCCAGTTGCGCCTCGTCGCCGACGCTCACCGCGACGCGCCGTGCTTGCGCACGAACTCGGCGAAGACCGCCAGCGTGGCTTCGCTGACGTGATGCTCGATGCCCTCGGCATCGCGGCGCGCGGTGTCGGCGTCGATGCCCAAGGCCAGCAGGAACTGCTCCACGGTCTGGTGGCGCTGCCGGCTGGCCGCGGCCAGCGCCTCCCCCTCGGCGGTCAGGAACACGCCGCGGTAGGGCCGCTGCACCACCCAACCACCCTTGACCAGGCGCTTGAGCATCTTGGCCACGGTCGGCTGGGCCACGCCCAGGCGCGCAGCGATATCCACCTGCCGCGCTTCGCCACCGTCGGCGAGCAGGTCGGAAATCAGCTCCACGTAGTCCTCGATCAGCTCCAGGCGGTGCGCCTCGCGCACCTGGCGGAAGCTTTCGACCTGCACTTCGGCGTCGAGCAGCACCGCCGGCGGCGCCATCGACTTCCCGCTTTTCTGCATCGCAACGCCCTTGTCCTGTGCCGGCGCCCGCCGGCCACCCGCCTATTCTGGCCGAATCCGGGCTATCGCAGCGATCTGAATTGCCAATGCTAATCCATATAGCACCTGCTATATACTCGTTCGCACCCCGCCCCACGTGTCATTGCCATGGCCGCCCCCCTGCCCCTGCCGAGTTCCGCTGCCGCGCACGCCAGCCGTGGCGAGGCGCGTCCCAGCCTGGGCGCGATGCATGCCAGCGTGGCCGTGCCGCGCAGCGGCCTGGGCTGGCGCCGCTTCCTGGCCTTCCTCGGGCCCGGCTACATGGTCTCGGTCGGCTACATGGATCCGGGCAACTGGGCGACCGATATCGCCGGTGGCTCGCACTTCGGCTACCTGCTGCTGTCGGTGATCCTGCTGTCCAACCTGATGGCGATCGTGCTGCAGGGCCTGGCCGCGCGCCTGGGCATCGCCACCGGTCTGGACCTCGCCCAGGCCTGCCGTGCGCACTACTCCAAGCCGGTGAACTTCCTGTTGTGGCTGGCCTGCGAAGCGGCCATCGTCGCCTGCGACCTGGCCGAAGTGATCGGCACGGCGATCGCGCTGAAGCTGCTGTTCGGCATCCCGCTCACCGCTGGCGCGATCATCACCTCGATCGACGCGCTGCTGGTGCTGTTCCTGATGCGCCGCGGCTTCCGCGCGCTGGAAGCGTTTGTGATCGCCCTACTGACGGTGATCTTCGCCTGCTTCCTGATGCAGATCGTGCTGGCCGCGCCGCCGCTGCGCGAGGTGCTGTCAGGCTTCATCCCGCGTGCGCAGGTGGTGACCGATCCGGCCGCGCTGTACCTGGCGATCGGCATCATCGGCGCGACGGTGATGCCGCACAACCTGTACCTGCATTCCTCGATCGTGCAGACCCGCGCCTACGAGCGCACCGACCAGGGCCGCCGCTCGGCGCTGCGCTGGGCGCTGGCCGACAGCACCATCGCGCTGAGCCTGGCGCTGTTCGTCAACGCCGCGATCCTGATCCTGGCCGCCGCGGTGTTCCATGCGCACGGCCGCACCGACGTGCAGGAGATCGAACAGGCCCACGAATTGCTCGCGCCGATGCTCGGCGTCGGCCTGGCCTCGACCCTGTTCGCGGTGGCGCTGCTGGCCTCCGGCATCAATTCCACCGTCACCGCCACCCTGGCCGGGCAGATCGTGATGGAAGGCTTTTTGCACCTGCGGCTGCCGCCGTGGGCGCGGCGCCTGCTGACCCGCGGCCTGGCGATCGTGCCGGTGGTCGCGGTGACCTCGCTGTACGGCGAACAGGGCACCGCCAAGCTGCTGGTGCTGAGCCAGGTGGTGCTGTCGATGCAGTTGCCGTTTGCGGTGATCCCGCTGGTGCGCTTCGTCACCGACAAGCAGCGGATGGGACCACTGGTGGTGCGTCGCGGCCTGGCCTGGCTGGCCTGGACGATCGCCGCGTTGATCGTGGTACTGAATCTGAAGCTACTGGCGGACACCTTGCTGCACTGAGCGATCCCGCCGCCGACGCCGTGCGCAGACGATGACAGGATGGCCGCGCTGCGAACGGACGCCCGAACACATGCGCGTCGCTACCTGTCCTGGGCTGCAGCCAGCGGCACCACGTATGCCTCCAGTTCCGCCATCCGCCCATCGCGAAACCGCCAGACATCGCAGTAGGAGAACAACGACGTCCTGGCGTCGCCAGTCTCCAGTGTGATCTGGCCGAGGGCCACGACGTGGCCGTCGCCGATGATGTACTTGCGAACGTCGAACTGCGGCGGCTGCCGGTAGGCGTCGGCCATCCACTCCCTGACCGCCTGCTTGCCCCGCAATATGCGCTCGCCGATGAAGTGCCAGGTCGTATCTTCGGTGCAATGGGCGAGAAAGCCTTCGTAATCGCCGGCGGCGATGGCGGCGTTCGCGACCTGCAGGACGTGCTGGTTCGCCTCGGTCATCGGATGGCCTCCTCTGGCTGGGAACGGTCGAGATGGCGCCAACCTAGCGTCGCCTGTGTCACACCTGCGTACACGCCTCAGCGGCTCGCCGCGCGAGCGACCGGCGACGCACGCAAGCGTTGCAACGACCCGGCACAGAAGTCTCGTGCATCGGCAGTGACGGCGAAACCGGAGTTCCTGCCGGCACGCACCGGCATGCACGGGCGCTGACGATCTCGCGCCCTCTCAGGTTGTCGGTGCTTTCGCGAACAGCGCCGTATAACGCCGCTGCATTTCCTCCGGCGTCACCGACTCGATCGCATGGCCGATCAGCCAGCGGTGGCCGAAGGGATCGCGCACGGTGCCGGAGCGTTCACCGTAGAAGTGGTCCTGCATACCGCGCTCGAGCGTGGCGCCCGCCGCGACCGCGCGGGCGACCAACGCGTCGGCATCGTCCACATGCAGGTGCAGCGTGACCGGCGTGGCGTCAAGGTGTTCGGGGCTGCGTACGCCCATGTCCGGATACTCCTCCGACAGCATCAGGATGTGGCCATCGAGATCCACCTCGGCATGACCGATACGTCCATCGGGCTCGGTAAGGCGGAACAGTTCGCGCGCACCAAACGCGCGCGCGTAGAACGCCATCGCGGCGGCGGCGTCGCGCACGCACAGATAGGCATACAGTTCGTGGATCGCCATGGCATGTCCTCGTGTGGGCCAGGTGCCCATTGTGGAACCCTGGGTGCGCCGCGTCTTGCAGGAAATTGACCTGCGCCGCGATCAGCG
>NZ_AQOI01000415.1:0-7794 GCF_000364665.1 Xanthomonas sp. SHU 199 | reverse complement strand
GCCCCCCCGCCGCCAGGCGGACGGGGTGACACCGGCCACGCTGCGGAAGGTGTTGGCCAGGTGCGCTTGGTCGGCGAAGCCGCTGGCGGCGGCAATGTCGGCCCAGCCCAGCGAGCGGTCGCACGCCAGGTCCAGCGCGTGCGAGAAGCGTTGCAGCCGCAGCCAGGCGTTCGGTGCCAGACCGGTCGCCTGCCGGAATAGGGCGATGCAATGCCGATGGCTGAGTCCGCTGGCGCGCACCAGGGTCTCCACGCGCACGTCCGGATGCCAGCCACCGGAACGCAGCACGCACAGCGCCGGATGCCGCACGGGCGGGCGGCCGCCGGCGCGGTCGACCAGCCACCGTTCGAATGCAGCCAGGCGCGCCGACGCCTCGGCGCATGCGTGCAACCGCTCCAGCAGCGCATCGACCTCGCCGGCAGGCAGCAGCAGTTCCAGCGGCGTGTGATGCCCGGCCAAGGCGGATTCGGGCACGCCGAGCAACACGCTGGTGGCGCCTGGACGCAACATCGCACCGACCGAGACCGCAGGCTGCGTGACATCGCGCACGTGATACGCCGTGCGTACCCCACCCACCACCGCGTGGCCGAGGCAATGGCCGCGCAGGTCGGCCGCGTGGTCGAACACACGCAACGGTGCTCCACCGATCCGCACGGCGAGATGCGTGGCACCGGTCGGCAGCACGTGCTCGCGCGCAGGCAGCCGCACGGCCGCAGACACCGGTGCGGGCTCGTGCGCCCACACCGCTGTCACCAGACCGCGCAATGCGGAAACGGGAGGTCGATGCATGGACGCCATGGCGCGATGCTACGCCTGTCATCGGCCCCGTCGGTAGTCCGCCCGACGACGCGATGATCGAACGCTGCTGCACAGGCTCGGCCGCACGTCGCCGGCATCAATCCGATTCGGTCACGCAGGAGTATCGGACGCCCTCGGAATGCCTCCGCGACGCACCTGCAGTGATCATGCCGCATCCGTTGTGGCAGGACGTTTCAGGTTTGCTGGCGCACATCCTTGCCCTGCTGTCGCAGTCACTTTCGAGGAGCACGTGGCCATGCATCATCGCACCTAGCCATGCTCGCGTGGCTCGACATCGAAGCGGTGGAAGACATGCTGCCGCCGGCACGAGCGACGCGCAGCATCACGCAGACGAAACAGCGGCACGACTGCAAGCGCCCCCTTGCCGGCTCGCGAATCCGGGCGAAAGAACACCCGGCATTCGCCTGCATGCGCCGCGCACCTGCGACGCATCTCACACTGTCGTCGACACCGCCAACTGTCTACCCTCGCCGCCGATCCGGCTTATACAGTAGCCGCGACATACCACGGATGGCGGGAATGGCCGCGGCAAGAGATATCGCCAAAGGCGTTCTACTGAGCGCCACTTACTGCGCCGCCTTCCTGCTGGCCTGGCGGTGTTCCGTGGACCAGTGGTATCTGCCGGCCGGCGTGCGCGTCGCGAGCCTGCTGTTCCTACCCGCACGGCGCTGGCCGTGGTTGCTGGCCGGCGATGCCGCCGCGCTGCTGACATTGCGCATTCCCATGAGCGAGACCTGGGGCGCGAGTGCCACCTGGGCATACCTGAGTCCGTTCCTGCTGATGCCCGCCGTGTCGCTGCTGCCGGTGCTGGCGCGTCAGCGGGTGCCTGACCTGGCACGCAACGATCACTGGCTGCTGCCGCTGACGCTGGCGACCGCGCTGTGGAGCACGCTCTGCAACATCGCGATCAACACCGCGCTGGGCGGCCCCGCCGGGCCGGCGCCGCTCGATGTGCTGCTGCGCTACTGGCTTGGCGACTACCTGGGCACCTTGATGTTCGTGCTGCCGGCATTGCTGTGGCTGCGCCGGGACGAACCCACGCGACTGCGGGCCTCGCTGTTGCGCGAGGGGCTGGCGTCGATCGCCGTGGTCGTCGTGCTGTCGGCGTCGATCGCCGTGGCCGGCGACGCGCTGCTGCGACAGTTGCTGATGGTCCTGCTGGTGGTCCCGGCGATCGTACTGACGCTGCGCCATGGCTGGCGGGGCGCGGCGCTCGGCGTGGTCATGGCGAACGTTGCGGTGGCCCTGTCCATGCCCAAGGTCGTCGCACCGGGCATGCACGATGCCGATGCGTTCGTGGTGCAGATCCTGCTCGCCGCCACCGCCACGGTGATGTTCGCGTTCGGATCACGGATCTCCGCCGCCTATCGGCACATGCGCGACGACGGACGCCTGCGCGAACAGGCGCTGGCCTTCGCACAGGCCGGCTACCTCTCCGCCGAACGCACGCTGCGCCGACGGGTGGTCGACTACACCGACCTCAGCACCCAGATCAACAAGCTGCGCCGCGATGTGGTGGAGGATCTGCGCGCACGCGGACATTACGCCGCGGCCATGCAGATGACCCGCACCGGCGTGATCCAGGCGCAGTTGCTGGACGAATACGTCACCGCGCTCTACCCGCTCGGCATCGAGACGCACGGCCTGTACCACACGCTGCACTCGCCGACCTTCGCCAACCTGTGCGCCACGGAGTTCCGCTGCCGCCTGCATGGCGACCCGCGACGCCTGTCGCTGGGTCTGCAACTGGTGGCCTATCGCTGCATCCTCGACGCCCTCGAGACGCTGCCCGTCGCCCACACCCACCTGCTGCAGGCGCGGGTATGGCGTGCCCGGGGGCGACAGGGCATCGCCATCCGCATCACCGCCGATGCGGCGATGCTGAGCGCGTTGCGGCGCCGTCCGGAAGCGCCCGAGCGGGAACTGGCGGTCCGCCTGCAGGCGCATGGCGGCACCTGCCGGCGCCGCCATGCGTTGAGCTTCAGCTTTCTGGTGTCCGAAAGCCCGGCCTCCAGCAGCCTCACTCCACCGCCGTGACCTCCCACGCGTCACCGCGTGCATCCGAGCGCAGGCGCACCACCACATCGGCCGTCCGGTAGATCACGCGCGCCGGCATCGCAGGCGATGCCGTCAGCGAGACCCGCCCCACGTCGCTGCCCATCGGCAGCACCCACAAGGTCTTGCCGATGCGGCCGACCGCGGCACGGACCACGCCGCTGGCGTCGTTGATCTGCAGGTAGTTCACGCCATCGCGCGAGAACTCATAGACGCGCCAGGCCGAATCCGTGGCGAGATTCAGCGCCTTGGGCACGCTTTCGCCCAGTCCCTTGCCCACCACCCCATGCCCGCCGGAGGGGCAGCAGGACTGCGCCTGCGCCTGAAATGACAGCGCCAACCCCGCTGCGACCACGATTGCCAAGCCCTTCGCCTTCGTTTCCATTGCATCGATCCTTTCCCACCCGGGGAATTCCGCCTGCATCTCAGGCGGGATCAAGGTACGTGGTCCGGGCCGGGAAGCGGTCGACAAACAGCATCGCCGCCATGGCGAGAGATCAGGTCGTTGCCTGTCCACGATGAACAAGCGTCGTGCCGGAGCTCGCGGCTGTTTCGATCGCACTCGCCGTGCGTTGCGGGCGCCAGACGCGCACATGTTCGCGGCACACCCCGTTGAACGCGATCGACAGCGCCGGGACGCAACCACGCTTGACCTGTCGCAACTTTCGAAACATCATTAGTTACATGAAACGCGACAGCCGCCTGTCCTCTGTCCTGCATGCCCTGCTGCACATGGCCGAGCACGATGGTCCCATGACCTCCGACGCCCTGGCCCAATGCCTGGGTACCAATCCCGTCGTGGTCCGGCGGACCATGGGGTATTTGCGCGAAGCAGGCATCGTTACCTCGGACCGCGGGCACGCGGGCGGATGGCGCATCCACGCCGATCTGGGTGCGGTCACCCTGCGCCAATTGCACGAAGCGCTGGGCGAACCGGCCCTGTTCGCCATCGGCAATCGCCACGAATCCCCGCAATGCCTGGTGGAGCAAGCGGTGAATGCCGCACTCGAAGGCACGTTCGCAGAGGCCGAGGCGTTGCTGTTGAAGCGGCTTTCGGACATCACCCTTGCCGACCTGGCCGCCGACTTCGCGCGCCGGCATGCGGCGGCACGACGCACGAGGAGTTAGGCATGCATCACGACATCATCGTCATCGGCGGCAGCTATGCGGGCATGGCCGCCGCCCTGCAACTGCTGCGAGCGCGGCGTTCCGTGCTGGTGATCGATGCGGGCCAGCGCCGCAATCGCACGGCCCACCATGCACATGGCTTCCTCGGCCAGGACGGTGTGCCGCCCGGCACCATCGCGGCGACCGCGCGCCAGCAGCTCAGCGCCTATCCGACGCTGACGTGGCTGGACGCACACGCCCTGACCGCCACTGGATCCTTGGACGCCTTCAGGGTGACCACCTCCGATGGCGGCACCCACCAGGGTCGCCGGATCCTGCTCGCCACCGGCGTGGCCGACCAGCTTCCGGCCGTCGACGGCCTCGCCGAACGCTGGGGCACGGCCGTCTTCCACTGCCCGTACTGCCACGGCTACGAGCTGGACCAGGGACGCATCGGCATCGTCGGTGCCGGCCCGCTGTCCGTGCACCAGGCCGAACTGCTCACCGAGTGGGGCAATGTGACCTTGCTCGTCAACGGCGCACTGCAACTGGACGACGCGGCCAGGGCTCTTCTGAGCGGCCGCGGCGTGGCGATCGAGGAGGTGCCCATCGACAGGATCGAGGGGCATGCCGACGTGGTTCTGGCCGACGGTCGGCGGCTGGTCTTCGCCGGCCTGTTCACGGCGACACGCACCACCCCGTCCGGTCCCCTAGCCGAGGCCATGGGCTGCGTGCTGGAGGAGACGCCAATGGGCACCCAGGTCCGCATCGATGCCGAGCATAGGACCTCGGTCGCCGGCGTCTTCGCCTGCGGCGACCTAGCGAAAGCGCCGCATTCGCTGTCATTGGCCGTGGGCAGCGGCGCCATGGCCGGCGCGCAGGTTCACCGCTCGCTGGTATGGCCGGAAACCTTCGCGCCGCCAGCATCAGCACGCACAGGATGACGCGCGCTCGGATTCCACTGCGGTATCGGGCTACGCCGGGCGAATCGCGCGGGCGCAGTCATGCCAGGCGTGGCCGTTGGCCTGGCTGCGCATCCGCCAATGGCCACAACGCACCAGACGCGACGTGCGCATGCGCCTGACCTGACCAGGTCAGTCGAGCCCGGCAAACAGTCCGTGCAACTCGGCAAACCCCACCGGTTTGACCAGGTGCGCGTCGAACCCTGCATGCGCCGAATCGCGGCGATCGCTGTCCTGCCCCCAGCCGGTCAGCGCGACGATGGTGATGTCCTTGCCCCAGTGGCAATCGCGAATGCGGCGGCACGCCTCGTGCCCGTCCATGCCGGGCATGCCGATGTCCATCAGGATGACCTCGGGGCGCATGCGCGCACCGATCGCCAGCGCTTCCTCTCCGCCGCCAGCGGTGCGCACAGCGTGTCCGTCCAGTTCCAGCAGGGCGGCCAGCGCCAGCGCGATATCCGCATTGTCGTCGACCACCAGGATCCGGCGCATCGTTTGTGCCGGCCGGACATCCCCCGTGGCCGACACGGCAACCGGCGCGGCGTCGCAGGGAAGCCGCACGACGAACGCGCTGCCCTTGCCGGCCCCCTCGCTGCGCGCCTCGACGGTGCCGCCGTGCATCTCGACCAGCCGCCGAACCAGCATCAGGCCGATGCCGAGTCCACCTTGCGCACGCTCCAGGGTCCGGTCCACCTGGGTGAACAGTTCGAAGATGGCATCGACCTTGTCCGGCGGAATGCCGGATCCGTTGTCCGCGACCACGACCTCGACGCTGCCCGCGCCCGCCTCGACCCGCACCTCGATGTCTCCCCCGGGTGGCGTGTACTTGCACGCGTTGGTGAGCAGATTCCCGAACACCTGGGTGAGACGGACCGGGTCTCCTTGCAAGGGCAGCGGCGTCTCCGGCAACACCACGCGCAAGCGATGCCGCTGCTGGTCCAATGCAGGACGGCAGACCTCGACGGCCTGCTGGATCACCTCGGCCAGCAGCAGCGACTCGCGCCGCAATTCCAGTTTTCCCTGCTTGATGCGATTGACGTCGAGCAGGTCGTCCACCAAGCGCACCAGCTGCCGTACCTGCCGTTCCATGACCTCGTGCGCCTTCCGCGACAACGCCTCGTTGCCATGCGAGCGCTTGAGCACTTCCAGCATGTTGCGCAACGGCGCCAACGGGTTGCGCAGCTCGTGCGCGAGCATGGCCAGGAACTCGTCCTTGCGCCGCCGCTCCTGCGCCAGCTCCGCTTCGATCTGATGCCGCTCCACCAGTTCGGCGGCCTGGCGTGCGAGCAGGTCGATGTAGCGCAGCGCGTCCGGGTCGGGGCCGCCCGGCCAGCGGTAATGATTGTTGAGCATGCCCAACAGCCGGCCATCGCGGCTGAGCAAGGGCATGCACTGGATGGAGCGGATCTGATCCTCCAGCACGATCTCCAGCCCCAATGTCCCCTGCAGGCCTTCCAGCTTCTCCACGTCGGCGACGACCAGACGCTGCACCTGCTTCGCCGCTTCCCCGCAACTGGCATCCCACCCATCCTCGCGGAAATGCTCGACCAACCGCGGGCCCAGTCCCTGATGCACGACGATCCGCAGGGTTTTCCTGACCGGATCGAAGATCTGGATGTTGCCCTTGTCGGTTCCCGAGATGTCGGCGGCCGCCGCGAGGATCTTCTGCAGCAGCGGCTCGAACTCTCCCGGCCCCACCAGCTCGGCACTCAGTTCCTGCAGGCGGGCGAGCGCCGCCATTTCCTTGCGCAGATGCGCGGCGGCCCGTTCCCGCTCCACCACGATGCTGGTCACCAGCGCGCCGAACTCGGCGACCTTGCGCTCCCACGCAGTAGCCTGCCGCGCTTCCGCAAGACACAGAAAGAACGATCCGACCGCCTTGCCGCCCTGCCCGATGGCCGGGTGCGAATAGCACGCCAGGATGCCGTTTTCCAGGCAAAGCGAGCGCCAGGGCGCGGCCCATTGCGGCGCGTGCTCCACGTCCTCGCACTCGACCGGATGCCCCTCATGGATGGCGGTCCCGCAGGTACCGATGAGCGCTTCCCCGATCGGCAAGCCGCGGATGGCCGCGGCGAATGTCGGCGGGAAGTGCGACGAGTAGCCGCCGCCCATCGTGCGGCGGTCCTCGCTCGCCAGGAGTACGCACGCGCGCGCGCCCGGAGCAAGCCGCGCCACGGCGTCGGTCAGTGCATCCAGGCATTCCTCCATCGGCGCGCCGGACGCGATCATGAGCAGCGCTTTTCTCTGCTCCGCATCCAGGCATGCATCACGTTGGGCCTGTGCAATTTCTCGGTACACGCGCACCTGCTGGATGGCGGCGCCGGATGTTATCGAATAACACCAGCGCGATGGATTTCGGAGCGAATGGATATCCGCAAAAATGGAAACGCTTTCCGAAGAGATGCGAAAACGATGGTGGCATAGGTCACGCGTGAAGCGCGTGCGACGTGCATCTAAGTCTATGGGTGAATGCCTCGTTAGACCTCAAGCCGTGTGAGCGCTGCATGCACGGGAGTCGTGCGCTCCACGATCGCCAAACTGCGTGAGGGGGCGATGACGCTTGTTCGCAGGGGCAGCAGCGCCCATCGCGTCGTCAACCGACCCTTCGAACCGCTGCGGTTGAAGGACATCGCACGATCGAGACAAGCGCATATCGCCGTGTTCGCGTCACGGGATGGCATGCCACATGTCGTCGCTTGCCTGCGCGACGAACGCGCAGCGGTCGCTCATCGCTGACACACCTAGGGTTCGTCGCAGTTGGCGAGACGTTTCGGCGAGGCGCTACGCGCCACCCGCCGCAGCCGCTGGCTGCAATAGCAGCCGCACCAGCGGATTCGGGAAGCGCCGCGAC
>NZ_AQOI01000414.1:0-4328 GCF_000364665.1 Xanthomonas sp. SHU 199 | reverse complement strand
GGTGTGGCAGCGGCCGGCGACAGCCGCAGCGCACCTAGCGCCACCGCCAATCCGGCCAGGGTCAGCAGCGCCGCCACCCAGGGCAGTTGCGACAGGCTGCCGCCATGGCCGAGCACCAGGCCGCCCAGCCAGGCGCCCAGCGCATTGCCCAGGTTGAACGCACCGATGTTCAGGCTCGAGGCCAGATGCCGGCCGGCCTCGCCGGCCTTGCCCAGCACCCACACCTGCAGGGGCGCCACCGTGGCGAACGCGGCCACGCCCAGCAGGCCGATGCCCAGCGTCATCGCCGGCGCCGACGGCAAGGCGAGGGGCAGTGCCGCCAGCACCACCGCCAGCACGCCCAGGCTCAGCGGCAGCGCCTGCCGCGGGCGGCGGTCGGCCAGACGTCCGCCGAGCACGTTGCCGACGATCATGCCCACGCCGAACACCAGCAGCAGCGGCGACACCGCACTCTCGGAAACTCCAGTGACCTGGGTCAGCAGCGGCTGCACATAGGTGTACACGGCGAACACGCCGGCATAGCCCAGCACCGTCGTCGCCAGTCCCAGCAGCACCGGCGCGCGGCCGACCGCGCGCAGTTCCTCGCGCAGCGGCGCGGCCGCCGGTGCGGCGCGGTCGGCCGGCACCAGCGCGGCGATCACCACGGTGGCCAGCGCGCCGATCCCCGCCACCGCCCAGAACGTGGCGCGCCAGCCGTAGTGCAGGCCCAGCCAGGCACCGGCCGGCACCCCGAGCAGGGTGGCGACGGTGAGGCCGGTGAACATAGTCGAGATCGCCGAGGCCTTGCGCTGCGGCGGCACCAGGGTGGTGGCAACCACCGCGCCGACGCCGAAGAAGGTGCCGTGCGCCAGCGAGGTGACCACCCGCGCCGCCATCAGCGCCGCATAGGTCGGCGCCAGCGCGCAGGCCAGGTTGCCGGCGGTGAACACCAGCATCAGCGCCAGCAGCACGCGCTTGCGCGGCCAGCGCCGGCTGGCCACGGTCAGCAGCGGCGCGCCGAGGAACACGCCCAGCGCATAGCCGGAGATCAGCAGCCCGGCGGCCGGAACGCTGACCCGCAGGTCGGCGGCGACCTGCAGCAGCAGGCCCATGATCACGAACTCGGTGGTGCCGATGCCGAACGCGCCAGCGGTCAGCGCGAACAGCGCGATCGGCGTGCGCCCGGCAGCGGGCGGATGGGGAGGCGGGGCGAGCGAGGCGGCCATGCGGCGGCTCCGGAAGTGACGGGAGGACGGCAGCCTAGGCCTGCAGGTTCTCAGCAAAAACAGTAAAAATATTGAACGACTTTCAATGGAATCCACACAATGGACCGGATCGGCGACATCGCCCTGTTCCTGCGCGTACTCGACCTCGGCTCGATCAGCGCCGCCGCGCGCAGTCTGGACCTGTCGGTGGCGGTGGCCAGCCAGCGTCTGCAGCGGCTGGAGCGCGCGCTCGGCGTGCGCTTGCTGCACCGGACCACGCGGCGCCTGCACCCGACCCCGGAAGGCCTGCAACTGGCCGAGCAGGGGCGGCCGCTGGTCGAGGACCTGGAATCGCTGGCCGGCGGCCTGCGCCAGGCCGGCGTCGTCGCCGCCGGCACCCTGCGGGTGACGATGTCGGCGGCGTTCGGCCGCCTGTATGTGTCGCCGCTGCTGCCGCGCTTCATGGCGCTGCATCCGCAGGTGCGGCTGAGCGTGCACCTGAGCGACAACGTCGTGGACCTGGTCAGCGAAGGCTTCGACCTGGCGATCCGCATCGGCACCCTGCGCGACTCCAGCCTGATCGCGCGGCGCCTGGCCGGCAATCGGCGCATGCTCTGTGCCTCGCCCGACTACCTGCGCCGCCACGGCACGCCGGCCACGCCGGCCGACCTGGCCGCGCACGCCTGCCTGCTGCTGACCGGCAGCGACGGCCGCCAGGACACCTGGCGGCTGCAGGGACCCGACGGCGAAATCGCCGTCCGCGTGGCCGGGCCGCTGGAGACCAACTTCGGCGAGGTGTTGCGCGATGCCGCGGTCAACGGCCAGGGCATCGCCCTGCATTCGGAATGGCACGTGGCCGAGGACCTGCGGCAGGGTCGGTTGCGCCAGGTGCTGGCCGACTACCCGCTGACCGAGACCGGCATCCACGCGGTGATGCCGCAGCGGCGGCTGGTGCCGCCGCGGGTGCGGGCCTTCGTCGAGTTCATGCAGGCCGAGTTGGCCGACCCGCCGCCATGGGCGCGGCCGCGGTGAGAACTGGGTCGCCCTGCGGGCCGTTGTCTACGACCGCAAACGGTCATCTCCGTGCCGCATTGCGGGATTTCATTAACCTGTATAGGGTGTATCCACGGCCTAGGAGGGGCTGGCGTTGACTTTCACATGTTACGTGCTCGTTAACGCCATCTTCACTATGCCGCGCATAATGTGCGCGGCGATGGCGTGCGGAAACGGCCGTCTGGATGTGACGAGACATCTGTACTGAACCATGCCTCTACCGGTTTCTATCTCCCCGAAACAAGGAGTTGTATTAATGAACAAGAAAATTCTCACCGCCGCGTTGCTGGGCGGTCTGGCCGTCGCCCAGGCAGCGTCCGCGCAGGAATTCGACGACCGCTGGTACCTGACCGGTTCGGCTGGTTTCAACTTCCAGGACAAGGACCGCACCACCAACGATGCGCCCTTCGTCACCCTGGGCCTGGGCAAGTTCATCAACCCGAACTGGTCGCTGGACGGTGAGCTGAACTATCAGAACCCGAACTTCGACAAGAACCAGGACCTGAACTGGAGCCAGTACGGCATCTCGTTCGACCTGCGTCGCCACTTCATCCAGGAAGGCCGCGGCTGGAACCCGTACCTGCTGTTCGGCCTGGGCTACCAGCGCTCGGAAGAAGAGTTCGACACCGGCGGTCCGGTCTCCCCGGGCCAGCGCAAGGACGGCAACTTTGCCGCCAAGGCCGGCGTCGGTCTGCAGACCACCTTCGACAAGCGCGTTGCCGTGCGTGCCGAAGTGGCCTACCGCGCTGACTTCGACGACCAGAGCGTTGCCGCTCCGTCGCAGAACTGGTTCGGCGACGTGCTGGCTTCGGTCGGCGTCGTGATCCCGCTGGGCCCGCCGCCGGCTGCCCCGGTCGCCCCGCCGCCGCCGCCGGCCGCTGCGCCGAGCTGCGCCGATCTGGACGACGACGGTGACGGCGTCAACAACTGCGACGACAAGTGCCCGAACTCCCAGCCTGGCCAGACCATCGGTCCGGACGGCTGCCCGGTGCCGGTGTCGATCGACCTGAAGGGCGTCAACTTCGACTTCAACAAGGCGAACCTGCGTCCGGACGCCGTGGCGATCCTGGGCGAGGCCACCGAGATCCTGAAGCGTTACCCCGACCTGCGCGTCGAGGTTGCCGGTCACACCGACTCGAAGGGTACCGAAGCCTACAACCAGAAGCTGTCCGAGCGCCGCGCCCGCGTCGTGTACGACTACCTGACCAAGAACGGCGTCAGCGCTTCGCGTCTGGTCGGTCCGATCGGCTACGGCGAGAGCCGTCCGATTGCCCCGAACACCAACCCGGATGGTTCGGACAATCCGGAAGGCCGTGCGAAGAACCGTCGTACCGAGCTGAACGTCCAGAACTAATCGGACGCTTCCAGTCTCAAGCAAAGCCCGGCCTCGTGCCGGGCTTTGTTTTTGTGGGGTGGGAAATGTATGTCGGTGCCGTTGTGGGAGCGGCTTCAGCCGCGACAGACGTCCTGGAAATGCCTGCCGCGGCTGAAGCCGCTTCTGCAGAATGCACAAAGCATTCAATCTGAATTTTTTCAGCAATCCCAATTATTTAGCGCATGTAGTGCCGGTAACAGTTGAAAGCACGCCGGGGCCTGCCTACACTCGCTCGTCGACTCGCCTGAATGGAAAAAAACCGATGCTGCGTATCGTGACGGCCAGCCTGCTCGCGCTCGCCCTGATTCCTGCGGCCCACGCCGCACCGGATTGCTCCGGCGATCTGCTGCCCAAGCCGCTTGCGCTGCCGGCCACGGTTGCCGCGCCGGTCGCTTCGGAACTGTTCAGCCGCAACGTGCAGCTGGGTATGCCCAGCGGCGTGCTGACCCAGTCCTACAGCAGCGACCAGTCGCTGGACCGCGTGCTGCTGCGGCTGCGCGCCGAAGGCTGCCAGAGCTTGGCCAATGCCACCCCGGGCGCGGTGAAGCCGAACGATCCGGCGGCCTACAAGCCGGCCACCGCCTTCGACAACACGCCGTGGCGGTTCGACATGAGCCAGAACGGCAAGCGCATGACCGCCGAGGAGTTCGACGCCTGGATGAAGGCGCGCGGCGTGCGCGTGGTCAAGGCGCGTCCGGCTCCGGCACCCGCCGCCG
>NZ_AQOI01000413.1:0-8492 GCF_000364665.1 Xanthomonas sp. SHU 199 | reverse complement strand
GTTTTTGGCCGGCGCCGCGCTGGCCGGCCTGGCCGCGCTGGCCACCTGGCTGGCGCTGCACCGCGGCGACGGCCGCATGGATCCGCTGCTGTCGCTGAGCTGGTTGCTGGGCAGCGCCCTGGCCTGCCATGCACTGCGCCACGCCGCGGTGCCGTGGCTGTACCTGGTGATGATGAGCAATTTCTTCGTGGTGACGCGCCATGTCGCGCTGGCCTGCAATGCCACGCTGATCGCGGTGCTGCTGGTGGTGACCCCGAGCGCCCTGGGTGCCGAACACTTCTTCTCGATGATATCGGTGTCGTTGCTGATCACCGGGCTGGGCTACATGCTCGCGTTGCGGGTGGAAGGCGATCGCGTGCAGCTGGAACAACTGGCGTCGCACGATTCGCTGACCGGGCTGCCGAACCGTCGCATGCTCGAGCGCAGCCTGTCGCAACGGGTGGCCGATCCGCGCCGCGCGACACGCCGGCATGGGCTGATCGTGCTCGATATCGATCACTTCAAGGAGGTCAACGACCTCTACGGCCATGCCGAGGGCGACCGGGTGCTGGCCGAGCTGGCCGCGCTGCTGCGCGCGCAGGTACGTGCGCCGGACGAGGTATTCCGGTTCGGTGGCGAGGAGTTCGTGGTGGTGGCACGGCTGCAGTCCGCGACCGAACTGTCCGCCTTCGCCAGGCGCCTGCACGATGCCACCCGCTCTGCGCTGCGCGGCCCCAACGGCACCATCACCGTGTCGCTGGGCGCAGCCATGCTGTGCGACGAGGTGCAGTGGCACGACTGGTTCTCGCGCGCAGACACCGCGCTGTACCAGGCCAAGAACAACGGCCGCGACCGTTATGTGATCGCCGAGGACGTGGCGCAGGACTGAGTGTCCAGCACCCGCAGCGATCTGCCGCCGCATGCCCGGCTGGTCTCCGGTCCGGTCGCCGTCACCAGGGCGGCGCTGATGACGGGAAGCATTCTGTGGGCATCGACTGTCATGCCGCGCGGAAGTGGAGTGCGTTCCGATGGCGCAATGCGTCGGGACTGAAGTCCCTCCCACAGTGCACACGGAGGGCTCGCCGCAAGCCATTGCGGGAGTCGCCTGCCATGCAGCCGCGTCGGGCTTCAGAGGGAACGCCCGGCGCGGCTGACGCCGCTCCTGCAGACAAACCAGGGATGCGGCCGGATGGCGGCGAGAGCACATGACGAGCGGTGCCGACCAGGCGCCGCGGTGCGAACGGTCGGCCCGCACCGCGGCAGGTGCAGCGCTCTGCTCAGCGCGCCTGCACCGCGGACGCCGCCACCGCGGTGGTCGCGACGTCCCTGCTGCCGACCTCCGTGCCCGCGTCCTGCCCCCAACCACCAAGCGCCTTGTACACCCGCACCACGCCGATGTTCACCGCCGCTTCGGCGTCGGCCAGGGCCGCCTCGGCGGTCAGTTGCGTGCGCTGCGCATCGAGCAGGGTCAGGAAATCCTCCGAGCCTTCGCGATAGCGGATCTGCGCCAACGCCTCGGCACGCTGCGCCGCCTGCGTCTGTTCGGCCACGATCGCCAGCCGCGCCTGTTCGTGGGCATAGGCGGTCAAGGCGTTCTCGGTGTCCTCCAGTGCGCCGAGCACGGCTTTCTCGTAGTCGGCTGCGGCGCCGTCGGCCTGCGCTTCGCTCGCGCGCAGGCGTGCCCGCACACTGCCCAGGTCGAACGCCGCCCACTGGATCGACGGGGTCAGCGACCAGGCCTTGCTGCGGCCCTGCAGCAAGGCGCCGGCATCGCCGGACAGGAAGCCGACGAAACCGGACAGGCTGATCCGCGGGAACAGGTCGGCGGTGGCCACGCCGACCCGCGCGGTCGCCGCCGCCAGACGGCGTTCGGCGATGCGCACGTCCGGACGCCGGCGCAGCAACTGCGTGGTATCGCCCAGCGGCAAGGCCCGTGCATAGGCAGGGGTCGGCTGCGGCGCCAGCAGCGCGTCGAGCGCGCCCGGCGGCTTGCCCAGCAGCACCGCCAGCCGGTGTCGCGCCTGCGCGGCGTCGACTTCCAGCAGCGGGATGTCGGCCTCGATCGCCTTCAGCCGCGCGCGGCTGCTCTGCACATCCAGTTCGCTGCCGGCGCCCAGTCGCCAACGGGTCTCGGTCAGGCGCTGGGTGTCGCGCAGGTTGTCCAGCGTGGTCCGCGCCAGCGCGATGCGCTTCTGCGTGCCGCGCAGGGCGAAGTAGTTGCGCGCCACCTCCGCGGCCACGGTGACCTGGGCGTCGGCCAAGCCGGCCTGTTCGGCTTCCAGGTTCGCACGCGCGGCTTCGCTGGCGCGGCGCTGGCGCCCGAACAGGTCCAGCTCCCAGCCGGCATCGAAGCCGAGCCGGTAGCTTTCGGTGAGCACGCGCGCGCCGCCGGCGTCCGCGTCCGGGGCCTTGCCGCGGGTGTAGTCGCCGCCGGCGGTGACATGCGGCGCCTGGTCCAGGCGCTGCTCGGCGAAGACCGCGCGCGCCTCGTGCACGCGCGCCAGGGCGAGGCGCAGGTCCAGGTTGGCGACCAGGCCGTCGTGCACCAGCTGTTCCAGCACCGGGTCGTCGAACTGCGCCCACCAGGATGCGACCGGCGAGTCGGTCGCGAACACCGGCGACGCGGCGCCCTGCAGGGTCACCGGCGGCTGCGCCGGTGCGCGGTAGTCGGGGCCGACGCTGGCGCAGGCGCTGAGCAGCGCCAGCGCCAGTGCGCCGAAGACGGGACGGATCACCATGGCAGCACCTGTCCGACATGGGTGTAGCTGCCGGTGGGGCCGTCGGCGTCGAGCAGCGCCATCATCACGCTGCTGCGCGCACCGTCGGCCACTTCCAGCTCGCCCTCGCCCGCGTTCATGTCGGTCTTCACGTAGCCGGGGTGGATGGTGTTGACCTTGATCGGGGTCTCGCGCAGTTCGTAGGCCAACTGGATGGTCCAGGCATTCACCGCGCTCTTGGACACGTTGTAGGCCGGCACCTTGAAGTCGTAGATCGGCGACCCGGGCTGGCTATGCAGGGCGAGCGAACCGAGCACGCTGGAGACGTTGACGATGCGCGCGGCCGGCGCCTCGCGCAGCAGCGGCAGGAACCCCTGGGTGACCGCGATCAGGCCGAACAGGTTGGTGTCGAAGGTCTCGCGCCAGGTCTCCAGGCTCTGCTGCGACACGCTCAGGCGCGGGTCGTCGCGCAGGATGCCGGCGTTGTTGACCAGGATGTCCAGCCGCCCATGGCGTGCGCGCACCGTCTCCACTGCGGCGGCGATGCTGGCGGCGTCGGTGACGTCCAGGGTCAACGGCTCCACCGGCAGGCCCTCGCCCTGCAGTTCCAGGGCCGCGGCGCTGGCGCGGGTGGCGTCGCGCCCGGCCAGCAGGGTGTGCACGCCGGCTTCGGCCAGCTGCCGCACGGTGTGCAGGCCGATGCCGCGGGTGGCGCCGGTGACCAGGGCGATCTTGTGTGCTGCGTTCATTGCGAAACTCCTGAGAAGGATGGGAAAAGGATCAGCCGTGCGCCGGCGCGTCGGCGTGGGCCGGCGCATGCGAGACCAGCGGCCGCCCGGCCAGCTTGCGCAGGGCGACATAGAACACGGGGGTGAGGAACAGACCGAACAGGGTCACGCCCAGCATGCCGGCGAACACGGTGATGCCGGTGGCAGAGCGCACTTCCGCGCCCGCGCCATGCGAGAACACCAGCGGCACCGTGCCGGCGATGAAGGCGATGGAGGTCATCACGATCGGGCGCAGGCGCAGGCGGCAGGCCTGCAGCGCCGATTCGACGATGCCCTTGCCCTGCAGTTCCAGTTCGCGGGCGAACTCGACGATCAGGATCGCGTTCTTGCACGCCAGGCCCATCAGCACCACCAGACCCACCTGCACGAACACGTTGTTGTCGCCGCCGCTCAGCCACACCCCGAACAGCGCCGACAGCAGGGTCATCGGCACGATCAGGATCACCGCCAGCGGCAGCGTCCAGCTCTCGTACAGCGCCGCCAGCACCAGGAACGCCAGCAGGACCGCCAGCGGGAACACCACCAGCGCCGCATTGCCCTGGGTGGCCTGCTGGTAGCTCAGGTCGGTCCACTCGATCTCCATGCCGTTGGGCAGCACCTGCTTGGCGATCTGGGTGATCTTGGCCATCGCCTCGGCCGAGGACAGCGAGCGCGCATCCGCTTCGCCGGCCAGGTCGGCGGCCGGATAGCCGTTGTAGCGCAGCACCGGGTCCGGGCCGTAGGTCTGCTTGATCGTCACCATCGAGCCGATCGGCACCATTTCGCCGTTGGCGTTGCGGGTGCGCAGCCGGGCGATGTCCTCCACGCTCTCGCGGAACGGCGCATCGGCCTGGGCGATCACCTGCCAGGTGCGGCCGAACTGGTTGAAGTCGTTGACGTAGGTCGAGCCCAGGTAGGTCTGCAAGGTATCGAACAGATCGGTCAGGGCCACGCCCTGGGCCTTGGCCTTGACCCGGTCGACCTCGGCGTCGAGCTGCGGCACGTTGGCCTGATACGTGCCGATCGGGAAGCTCATGCCCGGGGTCTGCGCCACCGCGCCCTGCATGGTGCTGACCGCGTTCTGCAGCGCGCCGTAGCCGAGGTTGGCGCGGTCCTCGATGAACAACTGGTAGCCGTTGCCGTTGCCCAGGCCGAGGATCGGCGGCGGCATGAAGGCGAACGACATGCCCTCGCCCAGTTGCGAGATGCGCTGGTTGATCTCGGCATTGATCTCCAATGCGCTGCGGTGGCGCTCGGCGAAGGGCTTCAGCGGCAGGAACACCACGCCGGTGTTGGGCGTGTTGGTGAACTGCAGCGCGTTGAGGCCCGGGAACGAGATCGCATGCGCCACGCCATCGGTCTGCATGGCGATGGTGGCGACCTTGCGCAGCATCGCGTCGGTGCGCTCGATCGAGGCGCCTTCCGGCAGCTTCACACCGGCGATCAGGTACATCTTGTCCTGGGTCGGGATGAAGCCGCCCGGCACCGCCTTGAACATCAGCCCGGTCACCAGCAGCAGCGCCACGTACACCGCGAACACCGCGCCGCGGCGGCCGAGGATGCGCGACACCGCACCCTGGTAGCGGTCGGAACTGCGGTGGAAGAAGCGGTTGAACGGACGGAACAGCCAGCCGCCGAACAGCCGCTCCATGCCACGCGACAGGCGGTCCTTGGGCGCATCGTGGCCTTGCAGCAGGCGCGCGGCCAGCGCCGGCGACAGGGTCAGCGAGTTGATCGCCGAGATCACCGTGGAGATGGCGATGGTCACCGCGAACTGCTTATAGAACTGCCCGGTGACCCCGGACAGGAACGCCATCGGCACGAACACCGCGCACAGCACCAGCGCGATCGCGATGATCGGGCCGGACACCTCGCGCATCGCCTGGTGGGCGGCCGCCAGCGGGGTCAGCCCCTCCTCGATGTTGCGCTCCACGTTCTCCACCACCACGATCGCATCGTCGACCACGATGCCGATCGCCAGCACCAGCCCGAACAGGGTCAGCGTGTTGATCGAGAAGCCCAGCAGGTACAGCGCGGCGAAGGTGCCGACCACCGACACCGGCACCGCGATCAGCGGAATGATCGAGGCGCGCCAGGTCTGCAGGAACAGGATCACCACCAGCACCACCAGCAGCACCGCCTCCAGCAGGGTGTGGACCACCGCGCTGATCGAGTCGCGCACGAAGATGGTGGTGTCGTACACCGCTTCGTACTTCACGTCGTCCGGGAACTGCTTGGTCAGTTCGTCCATCTTGGCGATGACCTGGTCGCGGATCTGCAGCGCATTGGCGCCCGGCGCCTGGAAGATGCCGATGCCGACCGCGTTCTTGCCGTCCAGCTGCGCGCGCAGGGTGTAGTCGCCGGCGCCCAGCTGCAGGCGGGCGACGTCGGACAGGCGCACGGTCTGGCCGTCGGCGCCGACCTTGAGCACGATGTCGCCGAACTCCTGTTCGGTGCGCAGGCGGCCCTGCGCGTTGATCAGGGTCAGGAACTTGCTCTCCGGCATCGGCTCGGCGCCGAGCTGGCCGGCGGAGACCTGCACGTTCTGCTCGCGCATCGCCGCGACCACGTCGCTGGCGGTGAGCCCGCGTGCGGCCACCCGCTCCGGATCCAGCCACGCGCGCATCGCGTAGTCGCCGCCGCCGAATACCTGCGCATCGCCCACGCCCTGGATCCGCGCCAATGCGTCCTTGACGTGCAGGCGCGCGTAGTTGCGCAGGTACAGGGTGTCGTACTTGCCCTTGGGCGAGGTCAGGTGCACCACCATCAGGAAGGTCGGCGACTGCTTCTGCGTGGTCACGCCCTGCCGGCGCACGTCCTCGGGCAGGCGCGCCTGCGCCTGCGCCACGCGGTTCTGCACCTTGACCGCAGCATCGTCCGGATCGGTGCCCGGGCGGAAGGTCACGGTCATCTGCAGCACGCCGTCGGAGCCGGCGACCGACTTGATGTACATCATGTTCTCCACGCCGTTGATCGCTTCCTCCAGCGGCGTGGCGACGGTCTCGGCGATGACCTTGGGGTTGGCGCCCGGATACACCGTGCGCACCACCACCGAAGGCGGCACCACGTCCGGGTATTCGCCGATGGGCAGCAGCGGGATGGCGATCAGGCCCGCGGCGAAGATGACGATCGACAGCACGGCGGCGAAGATCGGCCGGTCGATGAAGAATCTGGAAAAGTCCATGGGTGGTGGTCCTGGAAACGGTTGAAACGGGGGGCCGGGCGCGGACGCAGGCATGCCGGTGGCGGCGCCGGGCCATGGCGGGCCCGACGGGTAAGGCCGGCACTATTCGGCCGGTGCTACGTCGGCGCCCGCGACTCAGTCGAGGGCGACGGCCTGACGCGGTGCGGCCGGGGACTTGGTCTGCAGCGCGATCGGCTTGGCCTGCACCGGCATGCCGGGCATGAACACCTTCTGCACGCCGTCGACGATGACCTTGTCGCCGGCGGACAGGCCGCTTTGCACGATGCGCAGGCCCTCGGCGCTGCGGCCGAGCTGCACGTCGCGCCGCTGCGCCTTGCCGTCCTTGTCGACCACGTAGACGTACTTGCGGTCCTGGTCGGTGAGCACCGCGCGGTCGTCGATCAGCACCGCGTCGAAGCGACCGCTGCCGAGCAGCCGCACCCGCGCGAACAGGCCGGGGGTGAAGCGGCGATCGGCGTTGTCCAGCAACGCGCGCACGTGGATGGTGCCGGTGCTGCGCACCAGCTGGTTGTCGAGGAAATCGACCTTGCCGGCATGCGGATAGCCGTCCTCGCCGACCAGGCCGACCTGCACCGGCAGGCTGCCGTCGCGCTCGCTCGGGCGCTGGCCGTCGCGCGCCATCTGCGCATAGCGCAGGAAGGTGCCTTCGTCGGCGTCGAAGTACACATGCACCTTGTCCAGCGACACCAGCGTGGTCAGCACGCTGGCGCTGTCGCCGGCGCTGACCAGGTTGCCGGCGGTGACCATCGCGCGGCCGGCGCGGCCGGCGATCGGCGCGCGCACCTGGGTCCATTCCAGGTTCAGGCGTGCGCTGTCCACCGCCGCCTGCGCGGCCAGCACGTCGGCCTGTGCCTGCTCGGCCGCGGCGCGCCGCTGTTCCCAGCTCTCGGTGGAGATGGCCTGCTGTTCGGACAGGGTCTTGGCGCGCGCGGCCTCGCTGGCGCTGAGCTTGGCCTGGGTGCGTGCGCGCGCCAGATCGGCCTCGGCGCGGGCCAGGTCGGCGCGGTAGCTGCGCGCGTCGATGGTGAACAGCACATCGCCCTTCTTCACCTCCTGCCCTTCGACGTAATTGACCTTGTCGATGTAGCCGGACACGCGCGGGCGCAGGTCGACGTGCTCCACGGCCTCGACGCGGCCGCTGAACTCGTCCCACTGACTGATCTGCTTCTGCAGCGCGGGCGCCACGCCCACGCTCGGCGGCGGCGGCGCGCCTTGTTCGTTGGCCTTGCCGCCGCAGGCGGCGAGCGTGGCGACCAGCAGCGCCACCGCCAGCGGGCGCAAGGCGCCCGGCAGCAGGCGCGACGGCATCGGAATCGGATTCATGGAGAGACCTCGTGGGTGGAGAAGGAAAACGGCAAGGGGGTGAGCAAGGCGCTGCGCGGCTGGGCAAAGTGGCGGCGGTCGATCTCGACCAGGGCGCGGTCCGGCCGCTGCGCATCGGCGAGCAGGTGGACCACGGCGCGGCCGACGCCGAGGGTGGTGAACCACTCCGGGCAGTCGCCGATGGCGTCGTCGCTGCGGCACACCGGCGCGGACAGCGACAGCAGATGCACGTGCACGCCGAGCGGCTTGGCTTCCTCGTGCAGCACCTGGGCGAGCATGCGGATCGCGGAGGCCGCCACCGAACTGTCGCCATGCCCGGACCAGGCGCGCAGCGCGCAGGGACTGCCCAACAGCACGTAGCGGGCGCCGCGCTCGTGCTGCGCCAGCAGCGGCAGCAGATGCCGGGCGGCAGCCAGATGCGGCAGCAGGTCCGCATCCAGGCGCCGGCGCAGCGCCCCCAGCGGTCGCTCCAGCAGGCGCCCGGGGCGCAGCGGGCTGCCA
>NZ_AQOI01000412.1:0-3349 GCF_000364665.1 Xanthomonas sp. SHU 199 | reverse complement strand
TGGCGAGCGGCTGCCGCCGCCCACCTGGTAGGCCAGCCATGGACCGGCGCGGTCCTGCCACGGCGCCTCGGCGCTGTCGCGGCTCTGCACGCGCCATTCGATGGCGTTGTTGCCGGGCAAGGCGATGTCGACGCGCGTCACCGGGTAGCGCCCGGGCGACACGAAGGCATAGCCGTGCTGCGCGGGATCGGTGCTCGCCGCGTCCAGTTGTTGCCAATGCCAATCGGCGACGACCGGCGTCGGTGCCAGTTCGGCCTCCACCCCGGTCAGCGGCGGCGCGCCGGCACCGGCCAGCGGCAGCAGACGCAGATAGCGCACTTCGCGACGGATGGGGATGCGCAGTTGCTGCAGCCGGTGCCCCTGGTTGCTGAGGTCGACCAGGGTCGCATCGGCCACCAGCACCTCCCAGTCGCGCAGATCGTCGCTGCCCTCGACGCGGTAGCGCGCCTGCTGTGGCTGCGCAGCGGCGGCCCATTGCAGCGACAGCGCGCGCAGCGGCGCATGCAACGCGCTGGCATCGACCAGCCAGCCGGCAGCGCCCGCGTCGGAGCCAGCGCCGGCCACGCGGGTCTGGATGCGGCGCACACTGCCGTCGCTGTCGCGCTCGGCGATCAGCTCCAGATCCGGGGTCCGCCCGTCGGGCGCCGCCGGCAGCGGAAACCACGGCAACGGCTGCCGGCGCGGCGCCGTCTCGGCCTGTTCGGCGGCGAACAGGGCCGCCGGCAGCGGGTCGCCGGCCGCGTTGAACACCTCCACGTCGCCCAGCGAGGCGCGCTGCGCGCTACGGTAGACCGCATCGTCGAGCTGCACGCGATAGGCGCCGGCATCGGCGTCCTGCAGGGTCAGCGGCCACTGCTGGGCGTAGTCGTCGCGCTGGCTGGCGGCGAACGCGCACAGCGGCAACCCGGCCAGCAACAATGGAAACAGCGCACGTCGGATCATGGGATGGCCTCCTCGGCCGGTTCTGCAGCGCGCGGCGGCGCCGGCGCCAGATAGCCGACCACCGTACACAACAACCCGTACGCGATGAACGAGGCGATGCCGGCGACGTTGCCGAGGTTGCCGCGGTCCACCAGCAGCAGCTTGCCCAGCACCACCGCCATCAATACCGCGCCGGCCAGCCACAGGCCGCGCTGGCCGCGCCGCGAGCCCAGCACCCAGCCGAGCACGCCCAGCACGCTCCAGACCACGGTCAAGCTGGTCTGCGCCACGCCATTGCCGAGCACGCCGGGCCACGGCACTGCCGCCCAGTAATGCACCGCATGCAGGGTGACGCTGGTGATCCACAGAAAGCCGGCACCGGCCAACAGCTGGGTGCGCCAGGGCCGCAGCAGCGCCGGCAGCTCCGCGGTGCGGGTCCAGCGCACGCCCAGGACCAGCAGCGCCAGCTGGGTCAGTTCCAGCGGATTGAGCACCGGCACCCAGGGCAGCGGCGCGCTGCTGCCGGGCAGGCTCAGGCTGTACAGCCAGGCCACCGCCAGCAGGCCGAAGTAGGTGCTCTGCAGCGCGCTGCGGCACGGCGCGAATGCCGCACCCAGCGGGGCCGCCAGCCAATTCCAGCGCCACAGCGACAGCGCCGTCGCCAGCAACCAGGGCGCCAGCAACAGCATCCAGCCCCAGCCGGCGGCGAGCTCGCTGTGCAGCGCGATCCAGGTGCACAGCAGCCCGACCACGCTGGGCCACACCAGCCACCATACGAACTGCGCCGCACGCGCGACGCCGCCACCGCTGTCGCGCAGGCACAGCAGGCTGCGCACGCCGAGCACCGCGAACAGCGCCCAGGCCCAGGCGCCATGCCCGGCGAACGGCTGCCCATGCACATCGGCCTGCCAGACCGCCAGCGGCAAGGCCAGGGCCAGGCCACCCAGCGTGGTCGCGGCCAGCGCCAGTGCCGGCCAGCGCCGCTGCGCCTCGGCGGCGAGCCAGCCGCTGACCGCGACCCAGGCGAGCAGCACGTCGGCACGCGCGTCGGCGTCGACGAATCGCACGATCTCGGTGACGCCGATCCCGCACCACCAGAACAGCCCCCACACGTAGTAGCCCAGCGCCGGCACGGCGGCCCGCCCACGGCGGTAGCACCAGGCGCTGGCGAAGCCGGCCAGCGCCAGCAGCAACCCGCTCATGAAGGTGGCGTTGGCCACCGCCTGGGTGTCCTGGGCGATGTCCTCCACGCCCACCAGGAAACCGAACGACGCCGCCAGTTGCAGGCCGGCGCCGCTGAACTGCGGCAGCCAGCGCCGCTGGCGCAGGCCCAGCCACGCCAACGCCGCCCCCTCCAGCGCGAACACGCTGGCGGTCGCGCGCGCGGACAGCGCCAGCGGCACCGCCAAGGTGGCGAACCCCACCGCCAGCACCGCATACGCCTGCCCCAGCACCGCGAAGCTCGCGCGCCGGATCAGCGCCGCCGCCAGCAGGGCATAGATCGCCGCCAGTCCCAGCGCACACAGGGCCAACGGCAGGCCGTCGCCGCGCAGCAGCCCCGCCTGCAGCGAAAACGCGATCAGCGGCGTGCCGAACACCAGGCTGCCGTCGATCAGCGTGCTGCGCGCTGCCTGGCGCCGCGCGTACAGGATCGGGATCAGCAGGTAGAAGGCGAAGAACAGCAGCAGGAACGGCTCGGTGCTGGCGAACTTCTCGGGCCGGTACTGCAACACGCCCCACAGCGTGCCGATGCCGAAGGTGAAGCCGAACCCGAGCAGGTTCAGCACCCGCCACGGCCGGTACCAGGCGATCGCGAACACCGCCGCATTGAGCAGCGCGTAGTAGGAGAACAACGCGACGTGGTTGCCGCTGCCGGTGGACAGCCACAGCGGCGCGAGGAAGCCGGCCAGCGTGCCCAGCACCGCCAGCGTGCGCGATTCCTGCGCCACCGCCAGCACGCACATGCCCGCGACCAGGGCGATGCTCAGCGCCAGCGCCGCGCCGGCGGGGATCAGCCCGGACAGCTTGAAGGCGGCGAACACGGTCAGCAGCAGCACACCGATCGCCCCGCCCTGCAGCGCCAGCGCAAAGCTGCGCTTGCGCGTGCGCTGGCGCCAGCCGAAGGCCAGGCCGGCCAGCGACGCGGCGGCGATGCCGGCGTAGCGCAGCTCGATCGGCATGCGCAGCCAGCCCTGGTCGCCGGCGTACTTCAGCAGCGCGGCGACGCCGGCCAGCAGCACCAGCATGCCGATCTTGACCGGGACATTGCCCTCGGTGAACCAGCGCTTGATCCCGCCCAACAGCCGTTCAATCGGATCCGGCCCACGCGGCGCGGCGGGCTGGGCCGCCGCGGCGGTGCGCGCCTGGGCTTGCTGCTGCTCGGCGCGTTCGACCGCGGCGGCCAGCGTCGCGAAATCGTCGCCCCTAG
>NZ_AQOI01000411.1:0-8012 GCF_000364665.1 Xanthomonas sp. SHU 199 | reverse complement strand
TGGTGGCGCCGCGGCGCGCTCGGCGAACGGGTCTGGACGCGGAAGGTCGAGGCCTACAGCGAACGGCATGTCCTCCGCCTCGGGCTCAGGTTCGGCGACGGCAGCCTGGCCCTCTGCGGCTGCGGCCGCGGAATCGGCGCGATCCGTTGCGGCGGCAGGCGTGGCGGCGGCCATCCGCGCCACCTGCGCCTCCAGTGCGGCGAGCCGCTGGCGCAGGCGCGACTGCCCGACCAAGGCCACGATCGACAGCAGTGGCAACGCCAGCACCACCAGCGCCGCAAACACCACCAGCACGACCAACTTGTCCATTCGTCTCACATCTCCACAAGCGGTGGCGCGGCGCCCGTGGCGCGCACCGGGAGCCCGGCGGCGCCGGACCTGGCGCAGATGGTAGACGAGTTCGGCACCGACATCGGCCCACGGACGGGGCCGCAGCCCAGTCAGCGCAAGGGCGCGGCGTTCCGACAACGGTCTTCACACCGCCCTCAAGTCCCGTGCACCGGCGGCCGCTACACCCCTTATCGCGTCGTCCGTCTGCTGTTTTCTCCCACCCCACCGGCAGCATGATGAACCTACCCGCCCACCCCGCCGACGCGGGGATCGATGACCATATTCGCGCCGTCGTCGGCTTGTCCGACCAGTTGCTCGGCCAGTTGCGCCGCTCGCTGCAGGGGATCGACGCGATCAACCGCACCACCCACATGATCTCCATGAACGCGCGCATCGAGTCGGCGCGGATCGGCGCCGCCGGACGCGGCTTCAGCGTGATCGCGCAGGAAATGGACGGGCTGTCGCGACGCGTGGCCGAGGCCACCCAGGACCTGGACAAGGTCGCCGCGCGCACCAGCGCGGAGATGCGGCAGACACTGGGCCGCCTGCAGGACGACGTGCGTCGCACGCGGCTCAGCGAGCTGGCCCTGAGCAACATCGACCTGATCGACCGCAACCTCTACGAGCGCAGTTGCGACGTGCGCTGGTGGGCCACCGACGCCGCGGTGGTCGCCGCGGCGCGTGCCGACAGCGATGCCGAGGCGCTGGCCTACGCCTCGCGGCGCATGGGCCAGATCCTGGATTCGTACACGGTCTACTTCGACCTGATCCTGGCCGGAAGCGATGGCCGCATCCGCGCCAACGGCCGGCCACGGCAGTTCGGCTCGGTCGGCAGCGACGTCTCCGCGCAGCCATGGTTCGAACACGCGATGCGCACGCGCAGCGGCGAGGAATTCGGCTTTCAGGACGTGCATGCCAGCGCGCTGGCCGACGGCGAGCGCGTGTTGGTGTACGCATGCACGGTGCGCGACGGCGGTCGCGTCGATGGCCGCGTGCTGGGCGTGCTGGGTATCGTGTTCCGCTGGGACGCGCTGGCGCAGACGATCGTGCAGCGCACGCCGCTGTCCGAATCCGAATGAGGCCGCAGCCGCGCCTGCATCGTCGATGCGCAGGGCCGGGTGCTGGCCGACTCGGCCGGGCGCATGCTGCAGGACCGGATCGACTTCGACGGCCGCGACGCCTTGTTCAAGCAGCCGCGCGGCGCCGTGCTGATCGATCTCGACGGCCGGCCGTACTGCATCGCGCACGCCGCCTCTCCCGGCTACGAAACCCACCGCACCGGCTGGCACTCGCTGATCCTGCAGGCACTGTAGCCGCACGCACTGGCGCCCACCGCAAAAGCGGCAGCGGATCACAGGCTGCCGCGCGCGGTATCGGCACAGCCGCCTGTGCGGCACCCGCAGACCGTGTGCCGACGACTGCGACGACCTCATCGGCAGGGCGTCGTCTCTGCCTGAACGCCCGTGCGTGCTGTATTGACGGCGTCATTTCGCCATGCCTAAGCTCGTCGCGCCGCGTTGATGCCGCGCCGACGCATCGCCTCGACGCGACCGGTGCACTCTGGATTGCAGACGCCACTTCCCAGGTAAACGGACATGACCATGAAACCCTTTCGCACCCTGCTGATCTCGGCCCTGCTGGCCGGGTCTTTCGCCGCTCCCGCCCTGGCCGAAAAGGTCGACAATCCGGATCTCTACACCGCCGATGCGGTCAAGAAGAACATCGTCATCGGCAAGACCACCAAGGAGCAGGTGCGCGCGATCTATGGCGAGCCCAACTACGTCTCCAGGACGTCTGGAAAGGAAGGCGGCTACGAGAAGTCCTGGAGCTATCGCCCCGGCGAATCTCACGGCGAGAAGGCGCGCAAGACCGCGACCGGCCTGCTGAAGCGGATGCTGCCCGGTTACTACACCGGCCCGGCGATCAACGAAGCGCAGGAGCATGGCGTCGGCGCGCGCAACGTCAAGTCGTACGACCTGGAAGTGGAATTCGACGCCAAGGGCGTGGTCACCGATTACCAGCAGACCGAAAGCAACCAATCGCGCGACGCGCTGTAATCGCGAGGCCGGGCCAGCCTGCGGCACCCGACGCGCCGCGGCAGGGCAAGCGGCTCGCCACAACGCAAAAGGAGCGCGTGAGCGCTCCTTTTGCGTTGTGGCCTCGACCTGTGTACGCGACAGCGCCAGAACGGGCCGAGCGCTGCACGGGAACAGACGCATCCCGCCAGTCGCATGGCCGAGACCACTCCAGCACCTGCACAAGGTCGCCGCACGCACCTCAGCGAACCGGCCCTGGTCAGTGTCGACCCGACGAGCACAGTGACGACATGCGCTGGCGGGCCTGAAACACGGCGCAAGGACTCCATCGGCTCTCGCAGAACCACTCCGGCCATGAAGAGTGGATCTCGCGTTGGGACCAATGCCATCATCGTGGATGCGGCAAGCGACCACCCCGGCTTGCATGCGAAAGTCGAGGAAAGCAATAAAGACGCAACGAAAACGGCGGAAAACTGGCCACGCAAGGCCGATGCGCAGCCAATGACCGTCCAACATCCCTCCATTTGCAACTCAAAAAACGAGCAGATATGGATTGCCTTACGCTACAGGACAAGTACCCGGACCTCTATTTCTTCTGGCTGGAAAAGCTTGGCCTGTATTACGCAGCCGGCGAAGAGAACAAGACATACCTGATCGAAAGCAATGGAGACATCGTCTACCAATCGCCCGAAGAGACGTTCGCCGACTTAAATGGAAGCCACTTCCCCTACAGCTGGGACAAGTGGGAAACGGATTTCAATCGTCAGATCGATTACTGGATAGAAATCCATTTTTCAGGGAAATTCATTACCAACTCGATTTTCTCCTTTCGGAACGGCAACCTTGTCCGCTTACTTGAAGACGAGCTCATCCTGTATGCAGTCCCCATAACGCCGCAACGACTGTTGCTGCAAGTGGCCAAGGACAAGGACAATCCCTTGTCCCAGGTCAGCATCCACCTCTACGACACGCTTAGAAACGAACTCAGGGAACTATGGGAAGGCCCTTACCGGGAAGAACCATTTTCTGTTCATCGCGTGCGCGGCGCGGAGCACTTTTTTTCGATCTGGATTCGCGACGACGAAAACCCCATCGATCACTACACACGCAAAGTATTCCAGCTATATACCGCCGAGGGAGAACCGCTGGTAGATTTTGAAACGGCCTGGGGACATGGCGGCGGAGACACCTGTTTCGACCTCTCACAACGAGGCATGGGAATCACTCACAGAATTCTGGATAAACCCATTTTTATATCTTCGCACTGGTATTTCAACCGCTATGAGGCATGCGATGTACTGATCGACAGGAAAGGCAATAAATACGGGGACTTTTATTACATTGCAGGACAGAAACCCTCGTATTTCGGCAAGTCCTCGACCAGACACCCGAAGTACATCGACAAGAAAATTCTGTGCCTTGCGCTGCCGGTACGCGATCATCAGCCGCCGTGCCTGACGATCCTCAACGAGGACGGCAGCAGGATCGTGACGGAATTCGAGTGTCCGTGGCTTTTTTTCAACCTATCCGCAACGCTCGTCAAAGACAAATCCATCTTCGGCAAGACCTGCCTTGTGGTGATCGACAAGGAATGTCACGCAAGGCTTATCGGCCTCGATGGAAAGGAAATCGAAAACACCACGCCCATTCCCCTGAAAAGCATCGACCCCAGAATGAACTATCCGAAGCTTTTCGCGAAGCAATGCCGGCAATAGCAGTGCATCGAATTGGCTTCAGGCCAGGCAGGTCTCGAGTCCATCCGGATCCACAGCCTGAACAGTGCCGCCGCGACCGCACGAACATCGACCCGGGACAGGAAGCACCTGCACGATCCGTCCGGCAAGCCGGCGTGCGACACCTGGAGCGTGTCATGTCCCCTGGGGCATGCAGGCATGGGACCTGCGCCATTCCATCCGGCACGTCATCGCCCACAAAAAAAGCGCCGCACGGCGCTTTCTTTGTGGACGACGCCAGGCGGCTTACTTCGCCACCACCTTGACCATTTCCAGGCACTTGTTGGAGTAGCCCCACTCGTTGTCGTACCAGGACACCAGCTTGACGAAGGTGCCGTCCAGGGCGATGCCGGCATCGGCATCGAAGATCGAGGTGCGCGCGTCGCCGCGGAAATCGGTGGCCACCACCTTGTCTTCGGTGTAGCCGAGGATGCCCTTCAGCGCGCCTTCGCTCTGCGCCTTCACCTCGGCGCAGATCTCGGCGTAGGTGGCCGGCTTTTCCAGTTCCACGGTCAGGTCGACCACCGACACGTCCGAGGTCGGCACGCGGAAGCTCATGCCGGTGAGCTTCTTGTTCAACTCCGGGATCACCACGCCGACCGCCTTGGCCGCACCGGTGCTGGACGGAATGATGTTCTCCAGGATGCCGCGACCGCCGCGCCAATCCTTGTTGCTCGGGCCGTCCACGGTCTTCTGGGTGGCGGTGGCCGCGTGCACGGTGGTCATCAGGCCGCGCTTGATGCCCCACTTGTCGTTGATCACCTTGGCCAGCGGCGCCAGGCAGTTGGTGGTGCAGCTGGCGTTGGAGACGATGGCCTGGCCGGCGTAGGTGCTGTCGTTGACGCCGTACACGAACATCGGCGTGTCGTCCTTCGACGGCGCCGACAGGATCACCTTCTTGGCGCCGGCGTCCAGGTGCTTCTGCGCGGTGTCCTTGGTCAGGAACAGGCCGGTGGACTCGATCACCACGTCCACGCCGACCTCGCCCCACTTCAGCGCGGCCGGATCGCGTTCCTGGGTCAGGCGGATCTTCTTGCCGTTGACCAGCAGATGGCCGCCGTCGACCGACACCTCGCCCTCGAAGCGGCCGTGCACGGAGTCGTACTGCAGCATGTAGGCCAGATAATCCGGCTCGAGCAGGTCGTTGATGGCGACGATCTCGATGTCGCTGCCGAAATTCTGCACCGCCGAGCGCAGCACGTTGCGCCCGATGCGACCGAAACCGTTGATGCCGACCTTGATTGCCATTTCAGTAGCTCCTGCGGCCGCGCCTGGCGCGGCGGATGGAAGGGGAAATCCCATTCTAGCAGGCCGGCCGCGCCACGCCGGACACGCCGGTTTGATCAGGATCAAGGCGGCATGGGGCGGCGCGCCGGACACTGCGCCCACACCCAACCGAGACTCCACCATGCGCACCACCTCCCCCCTCCTGCTCGCCGGCCTGGCCGCCGCCCTGACCCTGTGCGCCCTGCCGGCGCTGGCGCAATCGCAAGGCGACTGGACCATCGGCATCGGCGCCCACCAGGTCAACCCGAAGTCCGACAACGGCACGCTCGCCGGCGGCACCCTGCCGCTGCGCATCGACAGCAACATCCGGCCGACGGTGACCTTCGAGTACTTCGTGCACCAGGACCTGGGCGTGGAAGTACTGGCCGCGCTGCCGTTCGAGCACGACATCAGCGTCAAGGGCGTGGGCAAGGTCGGCAGCACCAAGCACCTGCCGCCGGTGGTGTCGCTGCAGTACCACTTCAACAGCGCCGGCAAGGTCTCGCCGTTCGTCGGCGCCGGCCTCAACTACACCACCTTCTTCAGCGAGAAGACCACCGGCGCGCTGGCCGGCAGCAAGCTCAAGCTGGACGACTCCTGGGGCCTGGCCGCACATGCCGGCGTGGACATCGCGCTCACCGACAAGTCGGCGCTGCGCGTGGACATGCGCTGGATCGACATCGACAGCAAGGTCAAGGTCAACGGCAGCGACCTGGGCACCACGCACATCGATCCGCTGGTGTACGGCCTGGCCTACGTGATGAAGTTCTGAGACGGGCGCCGGCGCCGCTGCGACCTGCGGCGCCGGCGGCAACAGGATCGGCGCCGCTCGCGGCAGCGGCGCCATTCCGGAGCATGGCCGTACCGGATCGACGCGCGGGCCGCACACGCGGCCTCGCCGGAGCGCAGCGCGTCCGCCCCGCTTCTCTGGCAGACTACGCGCCACACGGATGTGGATCGGTGCCCGCCGGGCCGACACGTGGTTCGCATCCGCCCACTCGTCGTCCACCGGGGTCTCCCATGCCGCCACGCCTGTTCCGTCGCCTTGCCGTCGCCGCCCTCGCCAGCATCGCCCTGCCCGCCGCGGCGCAGTCGGCCGGCCACTTCACCACCAGCTATGGTCTGCACGGCATGGTGCCGGGGTCGTCCAACGGCACGCTGCGCGGCAGCGACCAACGCTTCGACGCCGACGTCGCGCCGGCCGTGTCGTTCAGTTACGAATACTTCTTCCGCGGCAACCTCGGCGTGGAGATCCAGGGCCTGGTCGGCCAGCAGAAGATCGGCCTGGACCGCGGCGGCGATATCGGCAGCGCCTGGATGCTCTCGCCCACCATCTCGCTGCAGTACCACTTCAACGGCAACGGCGACATCTCCCCGTTCGTCGGCGCCGGCCTCAACTACACCGCTTTCCTCGGCAGCGACGGCAAGGGCGCGTTCGCGTCCAACGACGTGAAGTTCAAGGACACCATTGGTCCGGCGCTGCATGCCGGCGTGGATTTCGCGGTCGGCGAACGCAGCGCGATCCGCGTGGATGCGCGCTGGACCGGCATGCGCAGCGACGTGAAAGTGGACGGCAGCACGCTCGGCAAGGCCAAGCTCGATCCGGTCACCTACGGCGTCGCGTACCTGATGTATTTCTGAGCCTGCAGCCGGGTCGTGTCCTCGGACGCGGCTCGGCGCGGTCGGCGACGCCGTCTGGCACCGGCGTCCGCCGTGCTGAGCGGCAACGCAACAGACCTGATGCGCGTCATGGCCGCGTCGTCGGCGCCGGCTAGAATCGGCGCATGAAAATCTCTCCCTTCGTTTGCACCGCGCTCGCCGCGGCCCTCGCCGCCACACCGTCCGCCGCCTTCGCCTGGGGCCCGCTGGGTCACCGCCTGGTCGCCGATCTCGCCGACACACAGCTCACCCCGCAAGCCCGCGCGCAGGTCCGTACCCTGCTGCAGGGCGAACCCGACCCGACCCTGGCCGGCGTGGCCAACTGGGCCGACCAGCTCCGCGAACACGATCCCGACCTGGGCAAGCGCAGCGCGCGCTGGCACTACGTCAACCTGGCCGAGAACGACTGCCACTACGAACAAACCCGCGACTGCCCGGACGGCAACTGCGCGGTCGAGGCGCTGCGCCGCCAGGCCGCGATCCTCGCCGACCGCAGCCAGCCGCAGGCCGCGCGTGCGCAGGCGCTGAAGTTCGTGGTGCATTTCGCCGGCGACGTGCAGCAGCCGCTGCATGCCGGCTACGCCCGCGACAAGGGCGCCAACACCGTGCAGATCCAGTTCGAGGGCAAGGGCAGCAATCTGCATTCGCTGTGGGACAGCGGCCTGCTGCGCAGCCGCGGGCTGGACGAGCAGGCCTACCTGGCCGAGCTGGAAAAGCAGCCGTTGCCGGCGCCCTCGCCGGCGGGCAGCGCGCTGCCGCCGCCGGCCGCGGCGTGGGCCGAGGCCTCCTGCAAGATCATGCTGCGTCCGGGCTTCTATCCGCCCGGCGCCACGCTGCCGGCCGATTACGTGACGACCTGGCGCCCGGTCGCCGAAGCGCAGTTGCGCCAGGCCGGTGCCGACCTGGCGGCCACGTTGAACGCGGCGCTGGGCAAGTAAGCCCGGCGCACCGTGCAGATACCGTCTTGCCCCCTAGCAGGCAAGGCCCC
>NZ_AQOI01000410.1:0-603 GCF_000364665.1 Xanthomonas sp. SHU 199 | reverse complement strand
CTGGCCGGCGTGGCGACCAGCAGCGGCTCGGGCAGGTGTGCGATGCCGTCGCCGCCGTCGCGCAGGAACAGGCGCAGGATCAGGTCCAGTTCGCTGGCGCCGTCGTGGGCCGGATCGAAACCGCCCAGCGCGTGCACCGCGGTGCGGCGGAATACCCAGTGCCCGGCCGTGGCCAGCGGGTTGCCCAGCAGCAGGTCCAGGTCCGGGTCGGGCCGCAGCAGCGGCGCCAGGGTGTCCGCGTCCACGGCCAGCCATTCGTCCGCATACAGTGCGTTGCACTGCGGCTGCTGTGCCAGTTCCAGCAGCAGCCGCAGCAGGCCGCCGGCGTAGAACCGGGTGCCCGCGACCACGCGCAGGCACCAGTCGCTGCCCGGCGCCATCTCCAGTGCGGCGGACAGCGCCGCGGCATCGGCCGCGGCCGGCAGCGCTGGCAGGATCCGGACCCGCGGGTCGGGCCACGCGGGGAGGGAGGCGTCGCCCAGCACCAGCACCTGCACCTGCGCGAACGGCGTGCCCTCCAGCAGCAGGCTGTCCAGCGTGGCGTCCAGCGCGGCACGGTCAGCGCCGCGTGCGTCGACCAGCACGGCGAGCCGCGGCGCGCCG
>NZ_AQOI01000409.1:0-1769 GCF_000364665.1 Xanthomonas sp. SHU 199 | reverse complement strand
CCCGCCTCCAGCGGCTCGATCGAGACCACGCTGGCCAGGTTGACGATGTAGCTGCGGTGGATGCGCACGAACCGCGCCGGGTCCAGCCGCGCTTCGATCGCGGCCATGGTGCTGCGCAGCGGGTAGTCGTGGCCGCGCACGCGCAGGTTGACGTAGTTGCCGGCGGCCTGCAGCCACTCGATGTCGGCCGCGGCGACCAGGAAATCGCGGCCCAGCTTGCGCACCAGGAAGCGCTCCGGCCGTTCCAGCGAGCCCACCGGCGGGCCGGCGTCGGGCGCGCCGAGCAGCGCCGCCTCGCCCTGCCAGCGCCGCAACAGGAACCGGTACATCTCCACGCACAGCGCGATCGAGGCCAGGCTGCGCACGTCCTTGAGGTATTCGTAGGCCAGCCCCTGCGGCCACGGCCCGAAGTCGTACTGCTGGCCCTGCAGGCGGTAGACCAGGCTGCGCAGGGCCACCATTCCCACCACGTGCAGCACCGACAATGCCACGCTGCCCAGCAGGTAGCCCGGCAGCCGGCGCCGCCAGGTGTCCCAGTGCAGCGGGTAGCGTCGGGTCAGCAGCACCACCAGCGGCACGATCAGCAGGAACATCAGTTGGCTGGACCACTCCCACACCACCGGCTCCCATGCGGCGAAATGCAGCCCGGTGGTGCGGATGTCGATCAGCACCGTGACGCTGTTGGCAATGGCGTTGATCAGGGTGAGCGCGACCCAGAAGCCGATTTCGAAGCTGCGGCGCCAGGGCTGGAAACGGGAATAGGCGCTGGCGCCGGACGGATCGGACATGGTCGAAGTGTAGCGCGCCGGCATGACCGCACCGGCGCGCCATGGGCGGATCAGCGCACGTCGAACTCGCCGACCAGCACCGTTTCCTTGCGCTCGGTCAGGCGCAGCGTCACCTGCTGGTCGCGCTGCGCGGCCGTGCCCCAGCCCGTGCTCAGTTGCAGATGCAAGGTGGTGGCACCGGTGACCAGCGGCTGGCGCTCGCCGAAGAAGTTCGCTTCCACCTTGTACTTGCCGGGCTTGGCGGTGCGCAGCGAGAACTCTTCCGGCCCGTAGCCGCCGGTGAAGTCCGGCGACAGCTGGCCGCCCTGGTAGGTCGCGCGGTTTCCGTAAAAGCAGCGCTCGCCATTGGGGTCGGTCACCCACAGGTCCATGTCGCTGTTGTCGCTGTCCCAGTTCAGCACCACGCGCAGGTCCAGCGGCAGGTTGCGCAGCAGCCGTGGGTCGACGAAGCCGGTGTCCAGGGGCCGCGGCGCCCGCGCCACGATCGCGTTCAGTTCGTTGAGCGCGATCATGCTCACCCCGTCGAAGCGCGTGTCCCAGTCGCGCACCACCACCTCATACAGCTGTGCGATCGCCGCCTGCGCGTCGCCGCGCGCGGCATAGGCCAGGCCCAGGTCGCGGAAACTCTGCGGCTCCTCTTCGCCCAGCCGCAGCACCTGCTCGAACACCGGCACCGCCAGGTCGGCGCGACCGGCCTGCAGCAGCCGGTAGCCGAGCACGCGCAGCACGTGGCGATTTTCCAGTTGCAGCTCGGCCAGGTTGGAGAGCACCCGCAGGGCCAGGTCGCGCTGGCCGCGCTCGAACAGCACATCGGCCACATCCAGGTAGAACGCCACGCTGTCGGCGTGCGCCGCGCGTTCGCTCAGGTACAGCGGATACACCGCGTCCGCCGCGGCCGCCCGCAGGCGCCGCGCATACGGCGAATCCGGCTGCCAGGGCTGCAGCATCAGGGAGATCGTGGCGGGCTCCGAACCAAGCTTC
>NZ_AQOI01000408.1:0-2052 GCF_000364665.1 Xanthomonas sp. SHU 199 | reverse complement strand
TGCTGCGGGCGAGCCGCCGACGATCGCCAATTCCAGCGGCGCGGGTGCGGCCGCCGACATCGGCGCTGCAGGCGCCGCAGGCGACGGCGCGAGGGCCATGGAGCTCTGCGCGCGCGCCCTGGCGTCCAGCCGCTGGTCGGCATTGCCCGCGGCGGCGATGGCGTGGGGTGGCGTGCCCTTGGGAAAGCGCCGCTGCCACCAGGCGACACGCTGCGCGAACGCTTCGGCGATCGCGTCGATGCGTCGCTTGCGCGTGTCGTCCTGCAGCTTCTGCTGCCGCACCTGCGCACCCGCCACCGCCGCACTCAGCGCCGAAGGCGCCGGGATGCCATAGCGGGCGTAGTCGTCGGCATTCTCCAGCACCAGCAACGAGGTGTCGGCGCTGACCAGCCCGAAACGCGTCGCCAGCGCCTGGCGGCGCGCGGCCGATCCCTGCGGATCGGCGGACAGACTGCGCAGCATGGCCCGCGCCCAGGCGCCCGGCACCAGGTCGCCTGGAACGTCCTCCGCCTCGCGCAACGGCAGACTCAGGCGTCGGGTGCTGGCGGCGGTGGCCATCTCCAGGTGCAGCGTCGCATCGGCGCCGAGCAGTCGCCCGGCGATGCGCAGGTAACCATCGTCGGCGTCGCGCGAATCGGCGACCAGATCGGCGACCTGGCTACCGTCCAGCGCGACCAGTTCGCCGCCACGCCGCAACAGCCGCTCGCTGGCCAGTTGCACGCCCGGCAGGCTCTGCAATGCGATCGCGCGTCCGCCGCGCGCTTCCGCGATCGCCGCCAGGCGCGCGGCATCGGCGTGCACGCCGGCCGAGTCGATCGCATACAGACGCTGCCCCGGCGCCAGGGTCGGCATGGTCTGCGCGCCGTAGTTGCCCAGGCCATCGCTGAACAACAGATACTCCTGCACCTGCGCCGCCGGTTGCCAGGCGCCCAGCGCACTGGCGCCGTCGGGCTGCTCGGCCTGCAACGCCGCCTTCAGGGCGCTCCAGTCGCCGTTGCGCACCTGGAACCTGCGCGGCGCCGCGGCACGGTCGCGCAGCACGATCAGATCAACCTGGGCGGTGCCGACCGCGGCGAAATAGCGCTGCAGCAAGGCCAGTTCGGCCGGAATGTCGCGCTGCCGTGCCGAGCCGGACGCGTCCCAGAGCAGGCCGATGCGTTGCGGCAGCGGGCGCGGGCCATGCAGGTCGGCGATCGGCACCAGCGCCTGGAAGTAGCGCTGGCCATCGTGGAGACCGGTCGCCACGCGCGGCGCGGCGCTTGCGCGCAGCGACAGCACCAGCTCCGACGGCAACTGCGCCGGGCTGCCGGACCAGGACGCGGCGTAGCCACCGTCCGCCGTCGGCAGCAGCCGCATGCCGGGCGTCGCCACGCGTTCATCAGGCGCGGCCTGGGTACTCAGCGCGACCTGCAGCGACCGCGCGCCGACCGCATACGCCAGCGGCAAGCGCCATTGCCAGCCGGCGGCGGTGCGCTGTAGCGATTCGCGATAGACCAGGTGCACATGGCGGCTGCCATGCGCCGGCAGCGGGTAGACGCGCAGCCGGAACTGGTTACCGGCGGTCTGCTCGAGCAGGCCCGGATCCACGCCACGCCGCTCGACCGCTTCGAACACCTGGCGCCCGCGCGCCTTGGGTACCGGCACCGCGTCGCGCATCTGCCCGTCGACGTCCAGGGCGAAACCGCTGAGTTGCTGCCCCTCGCGCAGCGGGAACGTCAGCTGCCCTTCCAGCACGCGCGCGTTGGGATTGAAGAACTCCAGCTCCACCGTGGTTTCGGCCAGGCCAGCGGCGGCATGCGCACGCACGGTCGCCGAGCGCAGTTCGACCGTACGTTCGCCGGCGTCGGTGTGCAGCAACGGCGCGACCAATTGCCGCTGCGGCGCGGACTGCGCCCCGACCGGGACCGCGGCGAGTAACGACAACGAAAGCAACAACACGTACACGCTTCTGCGCATGGTGGACGGCATGGAACGCTCCTTGCTGGGACGGTATGGCTTGAACGTCCGCCGTGACGCGATGGGGTTGCCTGTGTGCGTCCAGACTCAGGCGAC
>NZ_AQOI01000407.1:0-1985 GCF_000364665.1 Xanthomonas sp. SHU 199 | reverse complement strand
CTCCCACCGGGAGAGGGGTTGGGGTGAGGGTCCGGCACCACGCGCAGCGTCAGACCGCCAACTGCTCAGCCATCCAACGGCAGACAGTGCTCCACCACCAGTTGCACCGCATCGCCGCCGCGGTAGTCGTCGGCGACCAGCCGATAGGCGATGTGCACGCGGCGGCCCGGTTCGCGACCGTGCCAGCCGTTGAAATGGATCGCGTTCAAGGGCGCGGCGCGGCCAGGACAGCGCAGGCTCAGCTTGAGGTGGCGCTCCTTCAGCACGCGCCACTGCAGCACCTCGAATTCGCCATCGAACAGCGGTTCGGGGAAGCCCTGCCCCCATGGCCCACCCTGGCGCAGCGCCTCGGCATGGCGGTGGTCGAGTTCGTGCGGTTCCAGCACGCCGTCGCTGAGCAGTTCGGCCTGCAGCAGTTCCGCGTCCAGGCTGGCCAGCGCATGCGCGCGGAACACCTCTTCGAACTCGGCCAGCGCGTCCTGCGGCAGGCTCAGGCCCGCGGCCATGGCATGGCCGCCGAACTTCTCCATCAGGCCCGGCCGCTGCGCCTCCACCGCCGCCATCGCGTCGCGGATGTGGAAGCCGGGAATCGAACGCGCCGAACCGCGCAACTGGGTGCTGCCCGGCTCGGCCGGGGCGAAGGCGATCACCGGCCGGTGCAGGCGGTCCTTCATCTTCGAGGCGACCAGGCCGATCACGCCGGGATGCCACTGCGCATCGAACAGGCACACCGCCACCGGCGGCTGCTCGGGCGCGGCCAGCAGCGCCTGCGCCACCACCGCTTCGGCCTCGTCGGTCATCTGCTGCTGCACGGCGCGGCGCTCGGCGTTGATCTCTTCCAGCGTCGCGGCGATCGTGCGCGCCTGTTGCGGGTCCTCGCACAGCAACAACTCGATGCCCAGGGCCATGTCCTCGAGGCGGCCGGCGGCGTTGAGCCGCGGTGCCAGGGCGAAGCCGATGTCGCTGGCGCTGAGCCGCGCCGGGTCGCGGCCGCTGGCCTCGATCAGGGCGCGCAGGCCGAGGCAACCTTCGCCACGCTGCAACCGGCGCAAACCGGCCGAGACCAGCGCGCGGTTGTTGGGATCCAGCGGCACCAGGTCGGCGACGGTGCCGACCGCGACCAGGTCCAGCAGCACACTCAGGTCCGGCGGTGCCGCCGCGAACGCGCCGCGCACGCGCAGGTGCCGGCGCAAGGCCAGCAGCACGTAGAAGATCACGCCGACGCCGGCCAGCATCTTGCTCGGGAAGGCGTCGCCGGCCAGGTTCGGATCGACGATGGCGTCGGCCGGCGGCAAGGCCGGACCCGGCAGGTGGTGGTCGGTGACCAGCACCTGCCAGCCCAGCGCCTTGGCCGCGACGACGCCGGCATGGCAGGCGATGCCGTGGTCCACCGTCACCAGCAGGTCCGGCTGCAACGGCGCCAGTTCCGCGACCAGCGCCGGCGACAGTCCATAGCCATGGACCATGCGGTTGGGTACCGCATGCAGCACCTGCGCGGCGCCGAGCAGGCGCAGCCCGCGCACCGCCACTGCGCAGGCGGTGGCGCCGTCGCAGTCGAAATCGCCGACCACCAGGATGCGCTTGCCCGCCGCGATGGCTTCGGCCAGCAATTCCACTGCGGCGTCGATGCCGCTCAGCGCATCGGGCGGCAGCAGCTGCGCAAGCTTGGGCTGCGCCAGGCCGCTGTCGTGCGCGCCGCGCGCGGCATAGATGCGCCGCAACAGCGGCAACGTCGCCTCGTGCCATGGGCCGGCCGCGGCCGCCGCGGGCCGCCGCACGATGCGCGCGCTGGAACTCATGCGTCCAGGCGCGACAGCGGCCGCCGCCACAGGCGCCAGCGTTGCGCGGGGGCGATGCGGAAACAGGTGCCGTCCTCGAAATCCAGCTGCAGTTGCTGCAGCTCGCCATCGCGCAGCGCCTGCAGCAGCGGCTGCACCACCTCGCCGACGAACTGCTCGGGCGCGCGCAACTGACGCAGGTCGACC
>NZ_AQOI01000406.1:0-9294 GCF_000364665.1 Xanthomonas sp. SHU 199 | reverse complement strand
CCCGCGGCGCCTGCGCATCGGCGACGCCGGCGGCCTGGGCCAGCGCGCGCAACAGCGGATCGCGGCTGCGCACCTGCGCATGCGCAGTGCCGACGGTCGCCGGCAGGCGGCCGCCGCCCCAGAACCACAGCGAGTTGATCGCCGGCTGGCCGCGGGCGACGCGTTCGCGGTTCCAGGGATGCTGGTGCAGCACGATCTGCACTTCGGTCAGCAGGGCACGCCAGCGGCGCGCGTCCTCGCCCTGCGGCAGATGATCGAACAGGTCCGCCCCGAGCACCTGCGCCGGTGCCGCGAACACCGGCAGCACGCTGTCGGCCGGCAGGCGCAGGTACCAGCGGGTCGGATCGGGCGCATCCAGGGTCAGCCCGCTCTCGGCGAACACGCCCTGCACCGCCGGCAATAACGCGTCCAGGTCCACCGCGTCGAGCGGCAGCATGTCGCCATGCGCCATCAGCCGTGCGCCCTGCATGTCCGGCACCACATAGGCGGGATCGGCGCGCAGCCACAGGCCGTCGCCGGCATCGCCGGCATCCAGTTGGCGGGTCAGCGCCGCGGCTGGCAGCGATGCTTCCGCCAGCACGAAATGGCGGCGCAACTGCGCCTCGCCGCCGGGCGCGGCCTGCGTGCGGTCGGCGCGGCCGAACGCGCGCGCCACCTCGCCAGCCAGCACGGCGCCGGCCAGGCGGACCCGCTCCGGCAACAGCAAGGTGGCAACCGCCATCGGATCAGCCGACGTAGGCGACGCTGACGATCTCGTACTCGCGGCGTCCGGCCGGGGCATCGATGCTGACGCTGTCGCCTTCCATCTTGCCGATCAGCGCACGCGCCAGCGGCGAGGAAATCGCGATCAGGCCCAGCTTGATGTCCGCTTCGAGGTCGCCGACCAGCTGGTAGCGCTTCTCTTCGTCGGTCTCCACATCGGCCAGGGTCACAGTGGCACCGAACACCACCTTGCTGCCGACCGCCAGCTTGCTGACGTCGATGACCTCGGCGTGCGACAGCTCGCTTTCCAGCTGCTTGATGCGGCCTTCGATGAAGCCCTGCTGCTCGCGCGCGGCGTGGTACTCGGCGTTCTCCTTGAGGTCGCCATGCGCGCGCGCCTCGGCGATCGCGGTGATGACCTCGGGACGCTTGACCGACTTCAGGTGATCCAGTTCCTCGCGCAACCGCTGCGCGCCTTGCATGGTGATCGGGGCTCTCACGCTTCCAGCTCCTTGTGCAGTTCCTGCAGCGCCCAGACCGGACCGGTGCCGCGGAATTCCAGTGAATGCACCAGCGCACGCGCGCCGGCGACCGTGGTCGAATAAGTGACGCGATGCTGCAGGGCTTCGCGACGGATCGAGAACGAGTCGGAGATCGCCGCCCGGCCCTCGGTGGTGTTGACGATATACACGATTTCGCCGTTCTTGATCAGATCGACGATGTGCGGGCGACCCTCGGCGACCTTGTTCACCTGCTCGCACTGCAGGCCGTGCTGCTGCAACCAGGCGCAGGTGCCGCGGGTGGCGACCAGGGTGTAGCCGCGTTCGACCAGCGCCTGCGCCACCGGCAGCACGCGCTGCTTGTCCGGATCGCGCACCGACACGAAGGCCTTGCCCAGCGGCGGCGCCTTGATGCCGCCGGCTTCCTGCGCACGCGCGAACGCTGCGCCGAAGCTGCGCCCCACGCCCATCACCTCGCCGGTGGAGCGCATCTCCGGGCCGAGGATCGGATCGACGCCCTGGAACTTGGCGAACGGGAAGATCGCCTCCTTCACCGAGTAATAGTCGGGCACGATCTCCTTCAGCGCGCCCTGCTCGGCCAGGGTCTTGCCGGCCATGCAGCGCGCGGCGATCTTGGCCAGCGGCACGCCGATCGCCTTGGACACGAACGGCACGGTACGCGAGGCGCGCGGATTCACTTCCAGCAGGTAGACGATGTCGTCGCCGGCATCGTTGACCTGCACCGCGAACTGGGTGTTCATCAGCCCGACAACGTTCAGCGCCTTGGCCAGTTCGACCACCTGGCGGCGCAGCTCGGTCTGGGTAGCCGGCGACAGCGAGTACGGCGGCAGCGAGCAGGACGAATCGCCCGAATGCACGCCGGCTTCCTCGATGTGCTCCATCACGCCGCCGATCAGCACCTGGCCGCTATGGTCGGCGATGATGTCCACGTCCACTTCCACCGCGTTGTCGAGGAAGCGGTCCAGCAGCACCGGCGAATCGTTGGAGACCTTGACCGCGTCGCGCACGTAGCGCGCCAGGTCGGATTCGCCGTAGACGATTTCCATGGCGCGGCCGCCGAGCACGTAGCTCGGGCGCACCACCAGCGGATAGCCGATCTCGCGCGCCAGCACCAGCGCCTCGTCGGCGTTGCGGGCGATACGGTTCGGCGGCTGCTTCAGGCCCAGCTTGTCGACCAGCTGCTGGAAGCGCTCGCGGTCCTCGGCCAGGTCGATCGAGTCCGGCGAGGTGCCGATCACCGGCACGCCGTTGGCTTCCAGCGCGCGCGCCAGCTTCAGCGGGGTCTGCCCGCCGTACTGCACGATCACGCCCTTGGGCTGCTCCAGCTCGACGATCTCCAGCACGTCTTCCAGAGTCAGCGGCTCGAAGTACAGGCGATCGGAGGTGTCGTAGTCGGTGGACACGGTCTCCGGATTGCAGTTGACCATGATGGTCTCGTAGCCGTCCTCGCGCAGCGCCAGCGCCGCGTGGACGCAGCAGTAGTCGAACTCGATGCCCTGGCCGATGCGGTTGGGGCCGCCGCCGAGGATCATGATCTTGTCGCGGTCGCTCGGCGCGGCCTCGCACTCGTCCTCGTAGGTCGAGTACAGGTAGGCGGTGCTGGTGGCGAACTCCGCCGCGCACGAGTCAACGCGCTTGTACACCGGGCGCACCTTGTGCGCGCGACGCAGCGCGCGCACCGCGGCCTCGTTGGTGCCGCACAGCTCGGCCAGACGCGCATCGGAGAAGCCGGCGCGCTTGAGCGTGCGCAGGCGCTTGGCGTCCAGCGCGCCGAGGCCGTCGGCGGCCAGCTGCGCTTCCTGCGCGATCAGGTCTTCCATCTGGTCCAGGAACCAGGGATCGATGAACGACAGCGCGTGCACCTGCTCCACGCTCATGCCGGCGCGGAAGGCGTCGGCGACATAGAACAAGCGCTCCGGACCGGGCGCCTTCAGCTCACGCTTGAGCGTGGCCAAGTCGTCTTCGCTGCTCAGGTCCAGCCCGGTCGGGTCCAGCCCGATCTTGCCGGTCTCCAGGCCGCGCAGCGCCTTCTGCAGCGATTCGGAGAAGGTGCGGCCCATCGCCATCACCTCGCCCACCGACTTCATCTGCGTGGTCAGGCGCGCGTCGGCCTGCGGGAACTTCTCGAAGGCGAAGCGCGGAATCTTGGTGACCACGTAGTCGATCGACGGCTCGAACGAGGCCGGGGTCAGCCCGCCGGTGATCTCGTTCTTCAGTTCGTCCAGGGTGTAGCCCACCGCCAGCTTGGCCGCGACCTTGGCGATCGGGAAGCCGGTGGCCTTGGAGGCCAGCGCCGAGGAGCGCGACACGCGCGGGTTCATCTCGATCACCACCACGCGGCCGGTCTGCGCGTTGATGCCGAACTGCACGTTGGAACCGCCGGTGTCCACGCCGATCTTGCGCAGCACCGCGATCGACGCGTCGCGCAGGCGCTGGTATTCCTTGTCGGTCAGGGTCTGCGCCGGGGCCACGGTGATCGAGTCGCCGGTGTGCACGCCCATCGGGTCCAGGTTCTCGATCGAGCAGACGATGATGCAGTTGTCCGCGGTGTCGCGGACCACTTCCATCTCGAACTCCTTCCAGCCCAGCACCGACTCTTCAACCAGCACTTCGCTGGTCGGCGACAGTTCCAGGCCGCGGCCGACGATCTCGATCAGCTCTTCGCGGTTGTAGGCGATGCCGCCGCCGCTGCCGCCGAGGGTGAAGCTGGGGCGGATGATGGTCGGGTAGCCGACCGTGGCCTGGATCTCCAGCGCCTCTTCCAGGGTGTGCGCCACTGCCGCCTTCGGGCACTCCAGGCCGATCTCGCCCATCGCCACGCGGAACAGCTCGCGGTCCTCGGCCATGCGGATGGCCTCGCGCTTGGCGCCGATCAGCTCGACGCCGTACTTCTCCAGCACGCCGTGGTCGGCCAGGTCCAGCGCGCAGTTCAGCGCGGTCTGTCCACCCATCGTCGGCAGCAGCGCGTCGGGCTTTTCCTTGGCGATGATCTTCTCGACCGTCTGCCAGTTGATCGGCTCGATGTACACGGCGTCTGCCATGTTCGGGTCGGTCATGATCGTGGCCGGGTTGCTGTTGACCAGCACCACGCGGTAGCCCTCGTCGCGCAGCGCCTTGCACGCCTGCGCGCCGGAGTAGTCGAACTCGCAGGCCTGGCCGATGACGATCGGGCCGGCGCCGATGATGAGGATGGTTTGGAGGTCGGTGCGCTTGGGCATGGGGGATTCTCAGTAGAGGCGGTCCTGCCACGCCGCAGGGGCGCGCCAGGTGATCTGATCGGGCGAACGCGCATCGATCGCGCCATGGTCGACCGCGGCGCGAACCTCGCGCTGCATCGCGGCCCAACTGCTGGCGGTGGCGCCGATGCGCGCGCCGATCCGGTTGTTGTGGGCGTCCATCGCCCGGCTGGCGTTGCCGTGGCCGTCGCGCTCCCTGACCGCCGTGACCCAGTCCACGCAGCGCGGCGACAGGGTGTAGGCGACCACGGCGCTGGCCAGGCTGTGGCGGTACGCATCGGCCGGGCCGTCGCGTCCGCCCGGCAAGCCGGCGCTGAGCCACTGCGGATACACCGCGCCCAGCACGAAGGCCGGATACGCGGCGAGCACCAGCAACGCCGTGGCCGGCCACCGCCAGCGGCGGGTCGGCGACGGCATGGCCGGCGCTGCGGCCATCAGGCGGCGGCCGCCATCAGCGCGGTGAAGCGATCGAACAGCGGCGCCACGTCGCGCGGACCCGGCGAAGCTTCCGGATGGCCCTGGAAGCTGAAGGCCGGCGCGTCGGTGAGCGCGATGCCCTGGTTGCTGCCGTCGAACAGCGAGCGATGGGTGACGCGCACGTTGGCCGGCAAGGTCGCCTCGTCCACCGCGAAGCCGTGGTTCTGCGAGGTGATCATCACCCGGCCGCTGTCCAGGTCCTGCACCGGATGGTTGGCGCCGTGGTGGCCGTGGCCCATCTTCAGGGTCTGCGCGCCGGCGGCCAGCGCCAGCAGTTGGTGGCCCAGGCAGATGCCGAAGGTCGGGATCTTGCGCGCCAGCAGTTCCTTGATCGCGGCGATCGCGTAGTCGCACGGCGCCGGGTCGCCGGGGCCGTTGGACAGGAACACGCCGTGCGGGTTCATCGCCAGCACCTCGGCGACCGGCGTCTGCGCCGGCACCACGGTCACCTCGCAGCCGCGCTCGGCGAGCATGCGCAGGATGTTGTGCTTGACCCCGTAGTCGTAGGCGACGACCTTGAACTTGGGCTCAGCCGTGACGAAGGCGTTGCTGTCCAGGTCGAGCTGGCCGTCGCGCCAGGGATAGGACTTGTCGGTGGAGACCACCTTGGCCAGATCCATGCCCTTCAGCCCCGGGAACTTGCGCGCCGCGTCCAGCGCGGTGTCCACGTCGACCTCGCCGGCCATCAACGCGCCGTTCTGCGAGCCCTTCTCGCGCAGGATGCGGGTCAGCTTGCGGGTGTCGATGCCGGCGATGGCGACCACGCCGCGCTGGATCAGCCAGTCCGGCAGCGCCACCTGGTTGCGCCAGTTGCTGGGGCGGCGCGGCACGTCGCGCACGATCAGGCCGGCCGACCAGACCTGGGCGGCCTCGTCGTCCTGGTCGGTGCAGCCGGTGTTGCCGATATGCGGATACGTCAGCGTGACCAGTTGGCGGGCGTACGAGGGATCGGTGAGGATCTCCTGGTAGCCGGTCATGGCGGTGTTGAACACCACTTCGCCGACGGACAGGCCGGCAGCGCCTACGGATTCGCCCTCGAACACGGTGCCGTCTTCAAGGACAAGGATTGCGGGTTGAGTCACGGGGTTCGCCTTGGGGAGAGAGGAACCCTGCCCCACCAACTTGCAGGCTGCAAGAAACCGCGAACTCGGCGCTTCTCCGGGTCCGTGGCGATGGGTAACAGGCGAGCGAGAATTGTACCGGCGCGGGGCGGTCCGCGCCAGCCGTTTATGTGAAAACCGCGTTCAGCCGAGCAGGTCGCGCAGCCGGTAGGCCCCGGGCGCACGCCCCGGCAGGCGCGCGGCCGCGTGCAGCGCGCCGCGGGCGAAGATGTCGCGGTTGCTGGCGCGGTGCACCAGTTCGACCCGCTCGCCGAGTCCGGCGAACTGCACCAGATGTTCACCGACGATGTCGCCGGCGCGCAGGCTGGCGTAGCGCGGGGTCGCGCCGCCGTGCGCGGCCGCGTCGCCGAGGGTCAGTGCGGTGCCGGAGGGCGCGTCCTGCTTGTGCACGTGGTGGGATTCGACGATGTCGCAATCCCAGCCCGGCAGCGCCGCGGCGGCGCGCTCGACCAGATCGTGCAGCACCGCCACCCCCAGGCTGAAGTTCGAGGCCCAGATCAGCGGAATGCGTTCGGCGGCAGCGGCCAGCGCCTGCCGCTGCGCGTCCTCCAGTCCGGTGGTGCCGGACACCAGCGCCGCACCGCGCGCGGTGCACAGGGCCAGCACCGGGTCGAATCCCTGCGGCAGGCTGAAATCGATCGCCACGTCGAAGGCCGGCACGCCGCCCAGTTCGGCCGCGGCGAAGTACGGCACGCCGTCGATCACCCGCTGCGCCGGCGCGCGCCGCACCACCGCGGCCACCACTTGCAGCGCCGGGTCCTGCGCGGCCAGCCGCAACAACGCCTGGCCCATCCGGCCGGACGCACCATGGATCAACACACGCAGCGGAGAAGTCGTCATCGGCACAAGGCTAGCGGTTTGCGCGCGGGTACGACAGAGGGCGCGCGCGCCCGAGACGCAAACGTCCCACGCGCCACCTCGGACGTGGCGATGCTTCCCTCGTCGGCGCTGAAGCCCCTCCCACAAGGGCGTGGCGGCACTGGAAGCGACAAAAAAGCCGCCAGGCGAGGCACCTGGCACCTGGCACCTGCCAAGAGACATCGCAGCCGATCGCCCCCCCCCTGTGGGAGCGGCTTCAGCCCCGACGCATTGCACCCACCCAATCGGGCATGCACCTGTCGACGCCACCGCTCCCGCCAAGGGGGGAGCACGCTCGCCGGATCGATCAACCGCCCTACTCGGCCGCCGCCTGCCCCAACAGGCGCTTGTCCCAATCCTCCACCGCACGCTGCGCCAGGCGCCGCTCGAACAGGGTGCGCCAGTTCGGCACCAGCGGCAGCGCCAGCACCTCCTGCAATTGCGCCGGGTCGATCTCGCGGCGGTACAGCAACCCGACCAGGCGTGCCAGCGACCACTGCGGATACGGACGCTCCAGCAGCACCAGACTGTCGCCGGCGGCGACCTCGCCGGGCTGCAGCACGCGGTAGTACCAGCCGGTACGGCCGCTGTCCTGCACGCGCCGCGCCAGCGCGGCCACGCCGAAGCGGTCGGACAGCTTCCAGCACGGCTGCCGCGACTGCGACACCTCGACCAGGGACGTGCCCAGGCGCAGGCGATCGCCCAGGCACAGGTCGGCTTCGGTCACCCCGCTACTGCTGAGGTTCTCGCCGAACGCGCCCGGCGCGTCCAGCAAGGCATGTGCGCCGAGTTCCTCGCGCCAGGCCCGGTAATGGTCGCGCGGGTAATGGTGCAAGGCCTTGTCGGGGCCGCCATGCACACGGCGGTCGCCCTGCTCGTCCAGCTCCAGCCCCTCCGGGCCGATGCGCAGGCGTCCGTCCTGGGGCCGCTTGTCGATCGCGCTGCGGCTGCCTGGGCTGGTGAACGCCTGCGCGCGGCCGACCAGGACCGCATCGATGGTCCACGATGCGACCGCGGAACCGGACGACGTCATCGACGGAGGCGACGCCGGACTCAGGCCGTCGCGCGCCGGTGCGCGGCGACCTCGTCCTGCAACAGCGCGCCGAGGATGCGCACGCCGGTCTCGATGCGTTCGGCCGGCACGGTCACGAACGACAGCCGCAGGGTATTGCGCTGCGGCGCGACCGCGAAGAACGGCGCGCCCGGCACGAAGGCCACGTTGCGCTCGATCGCCTTGCTCAGCAGCGCGCCGCCGTCCATGCCCTCCGGCAGTTCGACCCAAATGAACATGCCGCCGGCCGGGCGGTTCCAGCGCACCTGCGCCGGGAAGTACTTGGCCAGGGCCGCCAGCATCTGCTCGCAACGGCTGGCGTACAGCGCACGGATGCCGGGAATATGCGCATCCAGGAAACCGTCCTGCACCGCCTCGTAGACGATGCGCTGGCTGAACGAGGGCGTGTGCAGATCCGCCGCCTGCTTGGCCTGCACCAGCTTGGCGTGCACTGCCTCCGGCGCGACCAGGTAGCCCAGGCGCAGGCCCGGAGCGAACACCTTGGAGAACGAGCCCATGTAGATGGCGCCGTCCGGGTTCATCGACAGCAGGCTCGGCAGCGTGTCGCCGCTGTAGCACAGCTCGCCGTAGGGATCGTCCTCGACGATCGGCACACCGGCTGCGGCCGCGCGCGCCACCAGCGCCTGGCGCCGGTGCAGCGGCAGGCGTCGCCCGGTCGGATTCTGGAAGTTCGGCAGCACGTACATGAAGCGCGCGCCGGCCAGTTGCGCATCGTCCAGCGCGTCCACCACCACGCCGTCGTCGTCCGACTGCATCGCCGCGAACGCCGGCTGGAACAGCGAGAACGCCTGCAGCGCGCCAAGATAGCTGGGCGTTTCCACCAGCACCTTGCTGCCTTCGTCGATGAACACCTTGCCGAGCAGGTCCAGGCCCTGCTGCGAACCGGTGGTGATCAGCACCTGGCTGGGACGGATATGGGCACCGTCGCGGCTCAGCCGCGCCGCGACCCATTCGCGCAGCAACAGATAGCCTTCGGTCGGGCCGTACTGCAGCGCCGCCTGTGGCGCGTCGCGCAGCACCTTGTCGCAGGCCTCGCGCATGCGCGCGACTGGGAAGGTATCCGGCGACGGCAGGCCGCCAGCGAAGGAGATCACTTCCGGCCGTTCGGTGACCTTGAGGATTTCGCGGATCGCCGAACTGGTCAGCGCCTGCGCACGGCGGGAGAACTGGAATGGGCTGGTCATCAGCATAGGATAGTCGCCGCCATCGCGACGCGCATGTGCGGCGCACAAGCGATGCGCCGGCCAGCAACCGGCGACGCGACTCAGTGCCGCCGCGGCGGCGTCGGCCCGCAGCTGTCGCAGCCG
>NZ_AQOI01000405.1:0-4162 GCF_000364665.1 Xanthomonas sp. SHU 199 | reverse complement strand
CCTGCGCCCAGGCCGCGCCGGCGGCCGTCGCCGATCCGGCGCCCGCCACGGACGCCAAGGCGCCGAGCCTGGATCCGTCGCCGGCGCTGGACAGCCAGCGCCAGATCGTCCTCGCCGTGGCCAACCCGATGGCCGCACCGAGCCGCCACGCCGGCTCCAACCTGCTCGGCTACGCCTCCGCCCGCTACTACGGCGCCGGCACCCAGGCGGTCGCCACCCTGGACGCGCTGAACAAGCGCTACGGCCTGCGCCAGGTCGCCGGCTGGCCGATCAAGGCGCTGGGGCTGTACTGCGTGGTGCTGGAGCCGGCGCCGGGCAGCGACCGCGCCGCGCTGCTGGCGCAACTGGCCAAGGACGACCGGGTGGCGCTGTCGCAGCCGCTGCAGGACTTCGGCACCTATTCGACCGACAGCCAGGCTGCGGCCGCACCGGCACAGCCGCTGCGCTACAACGATCCCTACGTGGACATGCAGCGCGGCTTCGCCGCGACCAACGCGGCTACCGCGCAGGCGCTGAGCCAGGGCCAGGGCGTGGACGTGGCGATCGTCGACACCGGCGTGGACACCGCGCACCCGGACCTGCGCGGGCGCCTGCGCAACACCCGCGACCTGGTCGCCGCCGACCCAGGCGCGTTCAACCGCGACCACCACGGCACCGAGGTCGCCGGCATCATCGCCGCCGGCAGCAACAACCACCTGGGCATCGTCGGCATCGCGCCGAAGGCGATGCTCGACGTGTACAAGGCCTGCTGGTATCCGCAGCGCCCCGGCGCCGGCGCCGGCTGCAACTCCTTCACCCTGGCCAAGGCGCTGGCGGCGATCGGCGACACCCGCACCCGCATCGTCAATCTCAGCCTCGGCGGCCCGGCCGACCCGCTGCTGCGCAAGCTGCTGGAACAGCTGCTGCGCGAGGGCCGCATCGTGGTCGCGGCGATGCCGCCCAACGGCCGCCTGGACGGGTTTCCCGACGGCATTCCCGGGGTGATCGTGGTGCGCAGCAGTGCCGCCGCCCCGGCGCCGGCGGGCGTGCTCAGCGCGCCGGGCGAGGACATCCTCACCACCCAGCCCAACGGCGGCTACGACTTCACTTCCGGCTCGTCGATGGCCACTGCCCACGTCAGCGGCGTGGTCGCGCTGCTGCTGGCGCTGGCCCCGCAACTGGACGCGCGCAGCGTGCACGAGCTGCTGCTGCGCACCAGCCGCACGCGCGACGGCCTATTGCAGGTCGACGCCGCCGCCGCGGTACAGGCGTTGCCGCGCAGCGCGCCCCTCGCCCGCTGAGGTCATCGCCATGCGTTCCTGGATCCCGCTCTGGTTGCACCGGCTCGGCGCGCCGCCGACAGCCTATCGCGTCGCCAGCGCGGTGCGCCCGTGGAGTCTGGCCGCGGCCGTGCTGCTCGGCGCCGTGTCGGGTTACGGCGGGCTGGTGCTGGCGCCGCCGGATTACCAGCAGCATGACGCCTACCGCATCATGTTCGTGCACGTGCCGTGCGCGTGGATGAGCCTGTTCGTCTACGCCGCGATGGGCCTGGCCGGCCTGGTCGCGCTGGTGTGGCGGGTGAAACTGGCGGAAGTCGCCTGCATGGCCTCGGCGCCGATCGGCGCGGCCTTCACCTTCGTCACCCTGTGCACCGGCTCGCTGTGGGGCCGGCCGATGTGGGGCACCTGGTGGACCTGGGACGCGCGGCTGACCTCGGAACTGGTGCTGCTGTTCCTGTATCTGGGCGTGATCGGCCTGCACCGTGCCATCGACGATCCGCGCCAGGGCGCGCGCGCCGCCGCGCTGCTGGCGCTGGTCGGGCTGATCAACCTGCCGATCGTGCATTACTCGGTGGTGTGGTGGAACACCCTGCACCAGGGCTCCACGGTGCGCGTGCTGGGCCCGTCGAAGATGCCGCTGTCGATGCTGTGGCCGCTGCTGACCGGCGTGGTCGCCAGCAAGTGCTACTACGTCGCCAGCCTGTGCGGGCGCATGCGCACCGACCTGCTGGCGCTGGAGCGCGGCAAGGCCTGGGTGCGTGCGATCGCGTTGCAGGCCGCGCCGGTGCCGGCGACGCCCGCCGATGTCGTGCCGCTGCCCACGGAACACGCGGCATGAACGGGTTCTGGGCGATGGGCGGCTATGCCGTCTACGTGTGGAGCGCGTACGCACTGGCCTTGCTGGTGCTGATTCTGGACAGCGTGCTGCCGCGCCGCCGCCAGCGCCGCCTGCTCGCCGACATCCGTGCGCAAGTGGCGCGCGAACAGGCACGCCGTGCCCGCGGCAACGTTGCGACCAACGGAGCGCGCAATGCATCCCACCCGTAAGCGCCGCCTGCTGCTGGTGCTGCTGTTGCTCGGCGCCGCGGCGCTGGCCACCGGCCTGTTCGTGCTGGCCCTGCAGCACAACGTCAGCTACCTGTTCACCCCCAGCCAGGTGCAGGCCGGCGCGGCCAGGGACTACCGGGTGTTCCGGCTCGGTGGCATGGTCAAGGCCGGCTCGATCACGCGCAGCGCCGATGCGCTGCAGGTGCAGTTCACCGTGATCGACAAGGCCGGCGCCACCACGGTTGCCTACACCGGCATCCTGCCCGACCTGTTCCGCGACAACCAGGCAGTGATCGCCACCGGCTCGATGCAGGGCGCGCGCTTCGTGGCCACCGAAGTGCTGGCCAAGCACGACGAGACCTACATGCCGCAGGAACTGAAGGACGCGATGGCGCAGGCGCATGCCGGTCGCGCCAAGACCGCTCGCACCGCCGCGGCGGCGGCTGCGGTCACGGCGCGGCCATGAGTCCGATCGCGTCCCGCCGCATCGGGAGCGCCGCGCGATGAGCGCCGAACTCGGCCAGTGCGCGCTGATCCTGGCCCTGCTGCTGGCATTGGTGCAGGCCGTATTGCCGCTGCTCGGCGCCTGGCGCGGGCAGCGCGCCTGGATGGCGGTGGCGCGGCCGGCCGCCTACGCCCAGGCCGGCTTCGCCTGGCTGGCCTTCGGCCTGCTCGGCTACGTGTTGCTGCAACTGGATTTCTCGGTGCGCTATGTCGCCGCCAACGCCAACCTGGCGCAGCCCTGGTACTACCGGCTGGCCGCGGTGTGGGGCGCGCACGAAGGCTCGCTGCTGCTGTGGATCGCCATCCTCAACCTGTGGACGGTGGCGCTGGCGCGCAGCGGCCGGCACTTGCCGGAGGCGTTCGCCGCGCGCGTACTCGGCGTGCTCGGGCTGATCTCCAGCGGCTTCCTGGCCTTCGTCCTGTTCACCTCCAACCCGTTCGTACGGCTGTCGCCGATGCCGCGCGACGGCAGCGAGCTCAATCCGGTGCTGCAGGACCCGGGCATGGTGCTGCATCCACCGGTGCTGTACACCGGCTATGTCGGCTTCTCGGTGGCCTTCGCCTTCGCCATCGCCGCCCTGCTCGGCGGCGAACAGCAGCAGGCCTGGGTGCGCTGGGCGCGGCCGTGGACCAATGTCGCCTGGGGCTTCCTCAGCGCCGGCATCGTCGCCGGCAGCTGGTGGGCCTATGCCGAGTTGGGCTGGGGCGGCTGGTGGTTCTGGGATCCGGTGGAGAACGCCAGCTTCATGCCGTGGCTGGTCGGCGCGGCGCTGATCCACACCCAGGCGGTCACCGAGAAGCGCGGCGCGCTCGGCGCCTGGACCCTGCTGCTGTCGATCCTGGCGTTCTCGCTGTCGTTGCTGGGCACCTTCCTGGTGCGCTCGGGCGTGCTGACCTCGGTACACGCCTTCGCCGCCGACCCGCGCCGCGGCCTGTACATCCTCGGCTTCCTGGTGCTGGTGGTCGGCGGCTCGCTGCTGCTGTACGCACTGCGCGCGCCACGTCTGGCCGCGGGCAAGCCGTTCGCCGCGCTGTCGCGGGAGACCGCGATCCTGGTCGGCAACCTGATGCTCAGCGTGGCCGCGGCGATGGTGCTGCTGGGCACGCTGTTCCCGCTGCTCGGCGATGCGCTGCGGCTGGGCAAGATCTCGGTCGGGCCGCCCTACTTCGGCCTGCTGTTCCCGCTGCTGATGCTGCCGGTGGTGCTGCTGTTGCCGTTCGGTCCCTACCTGCGCTGGGGCCGCACCGAACCCGGCGCACTGCGCGCGGTGGCCGCGCGCGCCGGGCTGGCCGCACTGGCCTGCGCGCTGCTGGCGTGGCTACTGAGCGCAGGCACGCTGCGCGCGGTGGCC
>NZ_AQOI01000404.1:0-10209 GCF_000364665.1 Xanthomonas sp. SHU 199 | reverse complement strand
GGGCGGCGGCGCGACCGCGGCAGGTGCGGGCGCGGCGACGGGCCACAGCGCGGCGATGTTGTCGCGGAACAACCAGGCCGCGGCGGCGGCCACCAGCACGGCGACCAGGATCCACGGCCAGAACGAGTGACGCGGCTGCATGGGAGGCACATCTCCATCGGACAATGGAGGTGTGACCGCCGCGATGCGCACCGGTTCCAGCGTGCGACGGCCAGCGTTCAGCCTAGATGCACGCCTTTCGCGAGGCGCCAGCGCCCCACCAGCGCCGCGTACGCGACCATTACCCCTGCGGGCCTTCGGCAAAGGCGATGCGCGCACCGACCCAGGCTGCGACCAGCGCCGCCGCGACGCGGTCGGCCTGCGCCGCCGGCATCGCCTTGTGCGCGATCATCCATTGCGCCGCGGCAGCGCGCGCCGGCTGCAAGGCCGCCAGTGCCGCCTTGCGATCGGCCTGCGGCCACACGCTCGCGTCGTGCCACGCGGCGATGGCGGCGGCCGGATCGCCGGGCGGCTCGGCGCCCTTGGGTCGTTTCAGCAATAGCAGTGGCGACACCGTGGCCTGCAGCGACAGCACCCGCCATGCGGCGAAATCCGCGTAGCGCATGGTGCCCGCGTCGTCGGAGACGCGATCCACCAGGCTGCCGAATGCCTGCTGCAAGCGCATCCATGCGGGTTGATCGAACAGGCCGGGCAACGGCCGGCAGATCGGCGCGGAAAGATCGCGGCTGGAGCCATACAGCGGGCCCATGGCGTCGTAGGCGGTCTCGCCCTGCGCGGCGAACACGAAACAATGCACGTAGGGACGCGGATTCGGCTGCGTGGCCGCATCCGGCGTATAGCCGCTGCGTTCGATCCATAGCCGCAACAGGGTCAGGTCGCGCGCTTCCCCGGCCTGTCGGCTGCTCGGCTCGGACGTGTCGAGCAGCCCGGCGGATACCCCGTCCTGCTGCCGCAGGGCGGTGCTAGCGGACGCGAACCGGGCACGCGCTTCGGCCGCCGCCACCCCGGCCGCCGGCACGAAGCGATGCAGGTACACCAGCCAGGCCGAGGCCAGACCACCATCGTAGGCGCGCAGCTGCGCCGCCGCCGCGGCAGGCGTGGTGGGAATGCTGGCGACGATGCGGTCGAAGCGCGCCGCCTGCGGCGCGAACTCGGCGTCCAGCGCGCGTACCCGCGCCTCCATCCGCTGTTTCAGGCAGGCGCCCGGATCGGTCTCGGCCAGGCAGCTCTGGCGCTGCGCCAGCCAGTCGCGCTGCGCGTTGCGCACGCCAGGCCGCTGCGCCGCGGGGACCACGTCGCGCAGCGCCGCATAGCGCAGGGCCAGCCATTCCTCCGTGGCGTCCAACCGCTTGTCCGTGCACAACAGTCGCTCCACCGCCGTGGTTGCCTTGCTGCAATCGAACGACACCGCGCCGGCCTCGGGCATCCAGCCCAGTGCCAGCAGCAGTGCCAGCGCACGCATGCGCAGGCCAGGGCAAGCGTTCATGCCATCCTCCTCTCGTGCATCGTTGCGATCCCGGCACAGCTTGTCGCGCCGCCGCTCACTCCACCAGCACCGCGCGCGGCTTCTGCAACGACAGCAGGCCGAGCAGCGCGGCCAGCACCAGGTAGCCGCCGACGAACTGCCAGGCGATCAGCTTGGGCACGCCGCTCAGCGTCCATGGCAGGTACAGGCCGCCGCGCGGGTCCACCGAGTGGATCAGCCCGAACAGGGTCAGCCCGGCCGCCACCAGCAGGAACACGGCGGCACGGCGCAGGCGGCCGTCCACCATCGCCGCCACTGCGGCGATCCACAGCATCGCGGTGATGATGAAGCCGTTGCCCAGGGTCAGGATCACCGCCAGCTCGGGCAGGCCGTGGCCGTCGAGGGTGGTCGTGAGTTTTGCCAGCTGCTCCGGGGCGATCCAGCCCGGCGCCTTGATCGCCAGCAGGTAGGCCACCGACGGCAGGAAGCCCAGCACCATCGCCCCGGCGTGGCGCTTGGGCGTGGCCTGGAAGGCCTGGGTGGTGATGTCGATGGCGACGTAGACGATGATCGGCGCCAGCACCGCCATCGGCAGCCACTGCACCAGGCCGGCGACCAGCCCGAACATGCCGCCCAGGCCGATGAACAGGCCGGTGAGCAGGGTGTAGCCGCTGCGCGCGCCCATGTGCTTGTAGGCCGGCTGGCCGATGTAGGGCGTGGTCTGGGCGACGCCGCCGCAGACACCGGCGATCAGGGTCGCGCCGGCCTCGACCAGCAGGATGTCGCGGGTGCGGTAGTCGTCGCCGGCGGCACGTGCGCTTTCGCTGACGTTGATGCCGCCCACCACCATCAGCAGGCCGAACGGCAGCAGCAACGGCAGCAGCGGCACCGTGTCGGCCAGGCCGGCGACGAACCCCAGGCTCGGCCAAGGCAACACCAGCTGCGGCGCGCTCCATTGCGGCGCCTGGTGGCCGGGAATGCCGAAGCCGGCCGCGTTGGCCCAGTAGTACAGGCCGGTACCCAACGCCAGCGCCAGCGGCACCCCCGGCAGGCGCCACGGCAGCCGCCCCTTGGCGATCAGCACGTACAGCAGCAGGCCCAATACCACCAGCCCGACCAGCGGCGTGCGCAGCGTCTCCAGCAGCGGCAGGAAGCCCATCAACACGATGGCGATGCCGGCGATGGAGCCGAGCAGCGCGGCGCGCGGCAAGGCGCGGGTGACCGCATCGCCGAAGAACGACAGCACGGTCTTCAGCGCGCCCATCACCACCAGCGACGCCATGCCCAGGTGCCAGGTGGCCAGCGCCGCGGCCTGCGGGTCCAGGCCCTGCTGCTTGTAGCGCACGAACGCCGGGCCGAGCACCAGCAGCGCCATGCCGATGCTGGTCGGCGCATCCAGGCCCAGCGGCATCGCGGTGACGTCGCTGCGCCCGCTGCGCGCGGCCAGCCGCCGCGCCATCCAGGTGTAGAGCAGGTTGCCGACCAGCACGCCGAAGGCGGTGCCGGGAATCATCCGGGTGTAGATGACCTCGACGGGGAACTGGAACAGGCCGACCAGCGCCAGGGTGATGAAGCCGAGGATCGACAGGTTGTCGACCACCAGGCCGAAGAAGCCGTTGAGGTCGCCGGCGACGAACCAACGCGGACGCGGCGAGACAGGAGCGGGAGTGGACATGCGGGCAGTGGCGGCGTTGGGGGTCGAGGGATGGTAAGGGCAAGCGGCGCCGTCGGATCGGTGCACGCGCAGGATGCCGTTTTCCGGCGACGGCGCGCCGCGGCGCTACAGCGGCAGATGCAGGAACTGGTTGAACGCGCTCGGCACGTAGTCGCCGAACGCCGGCCCGTTGCGGAAGCCGCGCCGGCGATACAACGCCAGCGCCGGCGCGAACGCCGCGCCGCTGCCGGTTTCCAGGCTCAGCCGCTGCAGGCCTTCGGCGCGGGCGACCGCGATCAGATGGTCGAGCAGCGCCGCGGCCGCGCCCTGGCGCAGGAACGCCGGATGCGTGCGCATCGACTTCAGTTCGCCACTGCCATCGTCCAGCGTCCGCAACGCGCCGACCGCGGCCAGCGTATCGTCGCGCCACACGCTCCACACCCGCACGTCGGTGCGCCGCAGACCGGAAACATCCAGCGCATACACGCTTTCCGGCGGCGACTGCGCCTGCATCTGCTGCACGTGGTACTCCAGCAACCCACGCACCGCCGGATCGTCCAGATCACCAGGCCGAATCACGAACGGCCCCGCACTCACTGCAGCGGTCCGCTTTTGCGAATCCCGAATCTCCACTCCCGAATCCCGGCCGTCAAAACGACACGTCCACCGCCTGCCGCGCCCACAGCACCGACTGGTGCCCGGTGGCCTGCTTCCACGCCAGCCGGATCGCCTCGATGTCGGCGCGGCGCTGCGGGGTGTCCTCGTGCAGGATCACCAGCACCTTGGTGTTGAGCCGGTTCGGCTCCTTGGCGCCGCGGAACAGCCACTGGCCGTAGGCATCGAACACGGTCAGGCCGTCGGGAAAGCGCGGCGTGACCTCCTTGTCCAGGAACGCGCGCCAGCGCGCCTCGCTGATCGGCTCGGCCTGCGGACGGTCGGCCGGGCCGCTCTCCTCGCCCACGCCGAAGTACAGCTCGCTGCGCACCCAGCCGCTGGCCTGCGCCGGCCGCGCCGCATCGCCCTGCAGCGTCGCGCTGGCCGTGCTCGGCGCGGCAGGCGCGGACGGGGCGACGCTGGCGCAGGCGCTCAGGGCCAGGAGGACGGCGATCAACGGGGCACGCAGCAGCATCGGCAAGGTCTCGGTCGGAAGGGGCAGGCAACACACGATCGTAGGCCAGGTGCGGACCGGACCGGATAACCACCGGGCATGAGCTCATGCCCGAGCGCACCGAACACACGGCTCGCACATCGCCTTAACGTCGGGCTAATATATCGCTTCATCCGGATGGATGCAGCAACCTTTGCCGACCCCAGTCGCCGCCATGGCCGGCGCGGCCGGTCTCGATGGTCATCGTTTCAGGAGAGAACCCCCATGTCGTCCCCGTTCGTCAGGCCGTTGAGCCTGGCCATCGCCCTGGCCCTGGCGGCCCCCGCCCTCGCCCAGGAGGCCGCCCCGGCCACCGCGACCAATCTGGACACGGTGATCGTCACCGGCACCCGCGCCAGCGGCCGCACCGTGCTCGAATCCACCGCCCCGGTGGACGTGCTCAGCGCCGAGGACATCCGCAAGGCCGGCGTGGTCAATGGCGAACTCGGCAGTGCGCTGCAGGCGCTGCTGCCCTCCTTCAACTTCCCGCGCCAGTCCAACTCCGGCGGCGCCGACCACGTGCGCGCCGCGCAGCTGCGTGGGCTCTCGCCCGACCAGGTGCTGGTGCTGGTCAACGGCAAGCGCCGCCACACCTCGGCGCTGGTCAACACCGACAGCAAGATCGGCAAGGGCACCACCCCGGTGGACTTCAACGCCATCCCGATCAGCGCGATCAAGCGCATCGAAGTGCTGCGCGACGGCGCCGGCGCGCAGTACGGCTCCGACGCGGTGGCCGGGGTGATCAACGTGATCCTGGACGACGACCCGGACAGCGGCGCGCTGGAAGCCAGCTACGGCGCCAACCACACCGACGTCAAGCCGATCCACCGCACCCTCACCGACGGTCAGACCGGCTATGCCAGCGGCAAGGTCGGCACGCGCCTGGGCGAGGACGGCGGCTTCTTCAAGGTCGGCCTGGAGTTGAAGAACCACGAGGCCTCCAACCGCGCCGGCTTCGACCAGATCCCGCCGTTCGAGGAACAGACCCCGGCCAACCTGGCCCTGGCCGGCAAGCGCAACTATGAACTCGGCGACGGCGCCAGCAAGGATCTCAACGCCTGGCTCAACGGCAAGCTGCCGTTCGGCCAGGGCAGCGAGGTCTATGCCTTCGGCACCTACAACCAGCGCGACACGCAAGGCGCCAACTACTTCCGCTACCCCGACGGCGCCGCCAACTGGACCCAGGTGTATCCGCAGGGCTACCGCCCGGTGTCGCTGGGCGAGAACCGCGACCTGCAGGCGGTGCTCGGCGCGCGCGGGCAATGGGGCGAATGGGCCTACGACGCCAGCCTCGACTACGGCCGCAACGACTTCACCTACCGGCTCAAGCACTCGCTCAACGCCTCGCTGGGCCCGGGCAGCCCGACCCGCTTCAAGACCGGCGACTACGCGTTCGCGCAAGGCGTGGCCAACCTCGACCTGAGCCGCAGCTTCGACGTCGCCGGCGCCACCCACACCGTGGGCACCGGCGTGGAGCTGCGCCGCGAGCACTACCGCACGCGTCCGGGCGACCCGGCCAGCTACGCCGCCGGCCCCTACACCGACCGCCCCACCGGCGCCCAGGCCGGCGGCGGCCTGACGCCGCAGGACGCGGCCGACCTGTCGCGCAACGTCGCCAGCGTCTACGCCAGCGTGTCCAGCCAGTTCGGCGACAAGCTCTCCACCGACCTGGCCGCACGCTACGAGCACTACCAGGATTTCGGCGGCGAACTGACCGGCAAGCTGGCCGCGCGCTACGAGTTCGTCCCGGCATTCGCCCTGCGCGGCGCGATCTCCAACAACTTCCGCGCGCCGTCGCTGAGCCAGATCGGCTACGAGGCCAGTTCCACCGGCTACAACGCCAACGGCCAGTTGCTGCAGGGCCGCCTGCTCTCGGTCGACAACCCGATCGCGCAGGCGCTGGGCGCGCGCACGCTGCAGCCGGAGAAGTCGCGCAACTACAGCCTGGGCTTCACCAGCCGCGTCGGCAGCCACTTCGACCTGTCGCTGGACCTGTTCCAGATCGACATCGACAAGCGCATCGCGCTGTCGGAAAGCATCGACGGCGACGCCCTGACCGACTTCGTCGCGCAGCGCTTCGGCATCACCGGCCTGCAGAGCGCCAGCTTCTTCGTCAACGCCGCCGACACCCGCACCCGCGGTGCCGAACTGGTCAGCAACTGGCGGCAGGCGCTGGGCCAGGGCCAACTGCAGCTGACCGGCACCTGGAGCTACGCCAAGACCGAACTGGAGAACGTGGTGGCCACGCCGGCGCAGTTGCTGGCGCTGAATCCGGACTACGTGCTGTTCGGCGTGGAAGAGCGCAACACCCTGACCGAGGCGACCCCGCGCACCCGCGCGCAGCTGGCGGCGAACTGGAGCGACGCGCGCTGGTCGCTGCAGACCCGCGTCACCCGCTACGGCAGCGCCACCCGCGTGTTCGACTTCGGCGGCGGCTTCGCCCCGGAGCAGACCTACCGCGCCAAGTGGCAACTCGACGCCGAGGTCGAGTACCACCTCACCCCGCAGTGGAGCGTGGCGGTGGGCGGCCAGAACCTCACCGACGCCTACGCCGACCGCTCCAAGCCGGACATCGCCTACTTCGGCAACCTGCCCTACGACGTGCTGTCGCCGATCGGCAGCAACGGCGCTTACTACTACGGGCGGGTGCGGTACACCTTCTGACGGAGGGGCCGGGATTCGGGAGTGGGGATTGGGGATTCGCAAAAACAGCCGGGATTGGGGAGTCGGGATTCGGGATTCGCAGAAGCGGTGCGTCGGCACTCGTGAAACGCCACCCGATCCCGAATCCCGAATCCCCAATCCCGTCATCTGCAGACAGCCACAGCCGCTGGGCGCCCGCTTTTACGAATCCCCAATCCCCACTCCCGAATCCCCGCACTCAATCCACCTGACGCTAACGCCCCCTGCGCCATCATGGCCGGATGGCAGACGCGCTCCCCCTCCGACCGCCGCCGCCGCGTCTGGACGATGCCTGCGCATTGTTCCTGGACGTGGACGGCACTCTCATCGCCTTTGCCGAACGCCCCGACCAGGTGCAGTTGCTGCCCGAGGTGCGTGAGGCGATCGGCCGCCTGCACCAGCGCCTCGGTGGCGCGGTGGCGCTGGTCAGCGGACGTCCGCTGACGCAGCTCGACGCCTTGTTCGCGCCGCTGCGGCTGCCCGCCGCCGGCCTGCACGGCCACGAACTGCGCAGCGACGCCGAAGCGCAGGCGGCGATGCCCGCCGATACCTCCGAGTTTCTGCATGCGCTGCATGCGCGTGCCGCGCATCTGCGCCAGGCGCATCCGGGCGTGCTGGTCGAAGACAAGGGCGCCAGCATGGCCCTGCATTGGCGGGCCGCGCCGGCCGCCGCGGAGGCGGTCCTGGCGTTCGCCGACGAACAGCTCGCCGACCTGCCCGGTTACCGCCTGCAGCCCGGCGACCACGTGGTCGAGTTCGTGCCCGAAGGCAGCGACAAGGGCGTGGCGCTGACCACGCTGCTGCAGCAACCGCCGTTCCGCGGGCGCCGCCCGGTGTTCGTCGGCGACGATCTCACCGACGAATTCGGCTTCGCCGCGGCCAACCAGGCCGGTGGCTGGAGCGTGCTGGTCGGCAGCCGCGCCGACAGCGTCGCCACCTATGCGCTGCCCGATCCACGCGGCGTACACGCCTGGCTGCGCGATAACGCCGGATGAGGCCAGCGCAACGCCTGCCCGTCCGCGCCCCGTGGCCGTTTCCCCCACTGCTTCCGCACAAGGACCCGACCGCTCCATGAGTTCCCCCAATCTCGACCTCGGCGTCATCGGCAACGGCAGCTTCGGCGCCCTGATCGACAAACGGGCCAGCGTGGTGTGGAGCTGCCTGCCGGCCTTCGACGGCGACCCGGCGTTCTGCGCCCTGCTCTCCCCGCGCGCGCATCCTGGCGGCGATTTCAGCATCGAACTGGAAGACTTCGTCGACAGCGACCAGCACTACCTGGCCAACACCGCGATCCTGCGCACGGTGTTGCGCGACGCCCACGGCGGCGCGGTGGAGGTGATCGACTTCGCGCCGCGCTGGCGCAACCACGGCCGCTTCTATCGCCCGGTCAGCATCATCCGCCAGGTGCGGCCGCTGGCCGGCAACCCGCGCATCCGCGTGCTTGCCAGGCCGCTGGCCGACTGGGGCGCGCGCCAGCCGGAGAGCACCTGGGGCAGCAACCACGTGCGCTGGCTGCTGCCGGACTTCACACTGCGCCTGACCACCGACGTGCCGGTGCGCTTCATCCGCGACGAGTTGCCGTTCGTGCTCAACCACCCGGTCAACCTGATGCTGGGCGTGGACGAATCGCTGACCCGCTCGCTGACCGGCTACATCCAGGAAGCGCAGGAACGCACCGAGGAATACTGGCGCGAGTGGGTGCGCTACCTGTCGGTGCCGCTGGACTGGCAGGAGGCTGTGATCCGCAGCGCGATCACCCTGAAGCTGTGCCAGTACGAGGACAGCGGCGCGATCATCGCGGCGATGACCACCTCGATTCCGGAAGCGCCGGATACCCCGCGCAACTGGGACTACCGCTACTGCTGGCTGCGCGATGCCGCCTTCGTGGTGCGCGCGCTGAACCGGCTCGGCGCCACCCGCACCATGGAGCAGTTCCTCGGCTACATCTTCAACATCGCCACCACCGACGGCAGCCTGCAGCCGCTGTACGGCATCGGCTTCGAGGCGGCGCTGGAGGAACACGAGGTCGAGTCGCTGGCCGGCTACCGCGGCATGGGCCCGGTGCGGCGCGGCAACCTGGCCTGGATCCAGAAGCAGCACGACGTGTACGGCAGCGTGGTGCTGGCCTCCACCCAGCTGTTCTTCGACCTGCGCCTGAAGGATCCCGGCGACACCCACACGTTCCTGCGCCTGGAGCCGCTGGGCGAGCGCGCGTTCGAACTGCACGACGTGCCCGACGCCGGCCTGTGGGAGTTCCGCGGCCGCGCCGAGGTGCACACCTACACCAGCGCGATGTGCTGGGCCGCCTGCGACCGCCTGGCCAAGATCGCCGCGCGGCTGGGCCTGGAAGACCGCGTGGCGTATTGGCGCGAGCGCGCCGAGCGCATCCACGCACGCGTGCTCGCCGAGGCCTGGAGCACGGAGCTGGGCCACTTCACCGACACCTTCAACGGCCACCGGCTGGACGCGTCGCTGCTGTTGCTGGCCGACATCGGTTTCATCGCCCCGGACGATCCGCGGTTCATCGCCACCGTCGAGGCGATCGGCCGCGATCTCAAGCATGGCGATGCGCTGTACCGCTACGTGGCGCCGGACGATTTCGGCGAACCGGAGACCAGCTTCACCATCTGCACGTTCTGGTACATCGACGCCCTGGCCGCGATCGGCCGCAAGGAGGAGGCGCGCGAGCTGTTCGAGCGCATCCTCGCCCGGCGCAATCACCTGGGCCTGCTGTCGGAGGATCTGGCCTTCGACAACGGCGAAGCCTGGGGCAATTTCCCGCAGACCTATTCGCATGTCGGCCTGATCATCGCCGCCATGCGCTTGTCGCGCAGTTGGCAGGAGGCGTCATGAGCAGATTGGTGGTGGTATCCAACCGCGTGGCCTTGCCCGGCGAGAACCGCGCCGGCGGCCTGGCGGTGGGCTTGCTGGCGGCGCTGAAGGAGCGCGGCGGCGTGTGGTTCGGCTGGAGCGGCAAGACCGTGCGCGGCGACAGCGGCGCGATGCACGAACAGACCCAGGGCGATATCCGCTTCGTCACGATGGACCTGAATCGCGCCGACCTGGACGCGTACTACAACGGCTTCGCCAACCGCACGCTGTGGCCGCTGCTGCACTTCCGCCTGGACCTGGTCGACTACGACCGCGCCACCCGCGAGGGCTACCGCCGGGTCAACGCCATGTTCGCCGACAAGCTCGCGCCGCTGCTGCGCGAGGACGACACGGTATGGATCCACGACTATCACCTGATCCCGCTGGCCT
>NZ_AQOI01000403.1:0-5555 GCF_000364665.1 Xanthomonas sp. SHU 199 | reverse complement strand
CGCCCCCATCGGCTGCCGCATCGGTTTCTTCCTGCACGTGCCGTTCCCCTCGGCCGACCTGATCCAGGCACTGCCGGACCATGCGCGGCTGTTCTCCGGCTTCTACGCCTACGACCTGATCGGCTTCCAGACCCGCCGCGACGTCGACCGCTTCCAGGCCTACGTGCGCCTGTTCGGCGGCGGCAAGGTGATCAAGGACGGCGTGCTGGAAGCGCCGGGCGGACGCCGGTTCCGCGCGGCCATGTTCCCGATCGGCATCGACACCGAACTGATCGCGCAGCAGGCGCGCGCGGCAATGTCCAAGCCGGCGGTGCGCGATCTGCGCAGCAGCCTGCGCGATCGCCAGCTGGCGATCGGCGTGGACCGGCTGGACTACTCCAAGGGTCTGCCGGAACGCTTCCTCGGCTTCGAGCGCTACCTGGAACGGCATGCCGACCAGCGCGGCAGCCTCACCTACCTGCAGATCGCGCCGGTCTCGCGCGGCGACGTCACCGAGTACAAGCAGCTGCGCAACCAGCTCGAGCAGATCGCCGGACACATCAACGGCGGCCACGCCGAGCCGGACTGGACGCCGCTGCGCTACGTCAACCGCAACTTCACCCACGCCACCCTGACCGGCTTCTATCGCGCCGCACAGGTCGGCCTGGTGACGCCGCTGCGCGACGGCATGAACCTGGTGGCCAAGGAGTACGTGGCCGCGCAGGATCCGGAGAATCCCGGCGTGCTGGTGCTGTCGCTGCTGGCCGGCGCCGCCGACGAACTGAAGGAAGCGCTGCTGGTCAATCCGCACGACCTGGACGGCGTCGCCGATGCCATCGCCACCGGTGCGTCGCTGCCCAAGCCCAAGCGCATCGAACGCTGGCAGGCGATGATGGACCACCTGCGCAAGCACGACATCAACGCATGGCGCCAGCGCTATCTGCAGGCGCTGGAAAGCGTGCGCTAGCCCCGGCACGCGCGTTGCACGACGCGGCGCGCGCAGCGCCAGCGCACCGTGCGATCCTGCCTTGCAGGCCATGCGCCATCCGCCATGGCGCGGCATGACGCGGTGTTCCGTGTCCCGTCGCGGCCAGACTAGCTGCCTTGCCTAACATAGTAGCCGCCACGCGCCGCGCCGGCTGATCTGCTTGCCGAGGCCACCGCAGCGCGGTTGCTGCTTCGCGATGCACGTCGCGCTTGCGGCCGCCCGCGCCGCGTCGCAGGCGCGGCCCTGCGTCGATCGCCTGCTGCGCCGCAGCACATCATCACGCTTTCGGCGCTCTGCCTTAGGCGTTCAGTCCATATAAAGTTTCCGACGAACGGCAGGTGCAGGCGATCAAGCCGGCACGGTGATATGCCGATACTGGATCACCCCCCACGTGATCGCACCGCCCTCGCGGCGTTGCCCGTTGTTTCCCAGCCGGTGCAGACCATGCCCTCGCCAACTGCCGTTCTCCGCCCCACCGCCTCCTGGCTGCGCCCGCGTTCGGCGCTGCTTGCCCTGTCCCATGTCCTGGTGCTGCTGGCGCTGGCCGGCTATGCGTTGCACGTCGGCCGCACGATGGGAGCCAACGGATCGGCATTGCCGCGATTGCTGCCGGCGCTGCTGGTCGCCGTGGCCGCAGCAGCGGTACTGGTGTGGCTCGGCAGACGCAGCGCGCCACGCGCCCTGGAACACGCCACGCAGGCGCTGCAGGCGCTGGGCGAAGGCCGCTTCGAGCAGCGTGTGGAGGTGCTCGGGGACACGGCCGAGGTGGCACTGCTGCGTGCGCTGCAGAACGCGCAACAGGCGCTGGCGGCGCGCCAGGCGCAGACCGAAGCCGAACTGCGCCACGGCCGTTTCGTGATCCAGGCGCTGGACGATCTCGACACCATGGTGCGCATCGCCGACGACGATGGCCGCGTGCATTTCGCCAACCGCAAGCTGCTGCAGATGTTGAAGACCATCGAACCGGACGTGCAGCGCTTCCGCCCCGAATTCCGCGCCGAACAGTTCGTCGGCGGCAGCATCGGCGACATCTATCCGGACAGCCAGGCGGCGATCGATCGCATGCGCGCGCTGACCGGCTCCAAGCGCGTGCGCGCGCCGTTCTTCGGCCGCCAGATCGATTTCGTGTACAGCCCGATCGACGATGCCGACGGCCGCCGCCTGGGCACCATCGCGCAATGGGAAGAGGTGACCGCGCAGGTCAACGCCGAACAGGCGTTGGCCACGGTGATCGAGGCGGCCGCGCACGGCGATTTCAGTCAGCGCATCGAGACCGCGGCGATGGACGGCGTCCTCAAGTCGCTGGCCGAGGGCGTCAACCGCATTTCCGATGGGGTGGAGAGCAACCTGGCGCAACTGGCCGGAGCGCTGGCGGCGCTGGCCGAAGGCGACCTCACCCACCGCGTCGACGGCCAGGCGCAGGGCGTGTTCGCGCGCTTGCGCGAGGATACCAACCGCACCGTCGCCAAGCTCACCGAAATCATCGTCGGGATCCAGGAGTCGGCCGACACGATCCGCCGCGCCGCCTCGGAGATCGCCGCAGGCAATACCGACCTGTCCGACCGCACCGAACAGCAGGCGGCGAGCCTGGAGGAGACCGCCAGCTCGATGGAAGAGTTGACCTCGGCGGTGAAGCAGAACGCCGACAACGCGCAGCAGGCCAACGGCCTGGTGCAGAACACCGGCGAGGTCGCCCGTTCCGGCGGCCAGGTGATGGACGAGGTGGTGGCGACGATGCGCGCGATCAGCACGTCCTCGCAGCGCATCGGCGAGATCATCGGCGTGATCGACGGCATCGCCTTCCAGACCAACATCCTGGCGCTCAACGCCGCGGTGGAAGCGGCGCGCGCCGGGGAACAGGGCCGCGGGTTCGCCGTGGTCGCCTCGGAGGTGCGGTCGCTGGCGCAGCGCTCGGCCGATGCGGCCAAGGAGATCAAGGACCTGATCGAAGCGTCCACGCGCACCGTCGGCGAAGGCGCCGCGCTGGTCAACCGCGCCGGCGCCACCATGCACGAGATCGTCGGTTCGGTGCAGCGGGTGACCGGCCTGATCGGCGAGATCAGCGCCGCCAGCGGCGAGCAGTCCAGCGGCATCGAACAGGTCAACCGCACCGTGGCGCAACTGGACGAGGTGACCCAACGCAACGCCGCCCTGGTCGAGGAAGCCACCGCCGCCGCGCGCAGCATGGAGGAGCAGGCCGGCGGCTTGGCTGCGGCGGTCGCGGTGTTCCGGATCGAGACGGGACAAGGGCGGCCGGGCGGCAGCAATGTCACCCCCCTGCTGCGCCGTACTTACTGAGGCGACGCACGCGACGACCGCCCGCCCCGTCCAGGATCAGGCAAAGCGCATGAATTGCTGGAGCAGGAACTGCAACTGGCTGGCGCGGGTGGGAAACTCGCTCTGAGGAAAGTACCCGGTGTCGGTATTGATCACCGTCACGACGTCATCGCCATTGGGCGCTTGCGAAACGAAGGATTGCTGGGCCTGCCCGAGCAGCATCAATTGCCCCAGCACGTGAGGATAGTAATCGGCATAGAACCGCTCCACCGCCTCGCGCGTGGCGAAGGCATGACCGGCATGGGCCTTCCTGCTGGTGCCGGTCGCATCGACCACCTTCAACGGCTTGTATACGTTGCCGGTCTTTTGCTTGTCGCCGCCCCACACTGTTCCGGCCAAGGCGCCCTCGTTGACGAAGACGACGGCGTCGTTCAACTCCAGCGGCTGGGCGGTATTCTGCTGGATGATCTCGTCGGTGCGTCGCGCGACCAGTTTCAGGCGTTCGATGCTGGCGGCGATGTCGGCCGCGCTTGCGCCGAGTTCGCGATACAGCGCCACATTCTGGATGTTCTGCGCGAAGGTGTCGTCCCGGTCCCAGTCGCCCACATAGAGCCCCACCACGCGCGTCGGCCTTTCGTAGATGGCGAAACCGGATCGATGCAATGGACGCAAGCGGATGAACGGACCCGTTCCGCTCATGTAGTAGGTACTGGGCAGCTGCTCGCCGACGAATCTGTAGTTCTTGATATCGATCGTGCCGAACACGCGATTGCTTGGATGGATCAGCCGCGCAGGCGTAGGACTGGGCATAGCGAAACTCCTCTCGGGCGGGTGTGGGAGCGTGGAAACGGGGGGCACCACGGTGCTATCTGCCAAGGAGGCTGACGGACGCCGCTGCCAGCGGCTTGCCAGCAGAAGCAGCAGAGGAATCTTCATCGTTGCCGGTCCGATCGCGTGGGTGGCCCGTCCGTCAAGAACGGCCACCGCAGGCACTTGTGAACCCGCGGCGATGGGCTCGCGCGAGGAAACAGCCGACCAGGCGCGCCGCGCGCGTCGTGCTCACTCCAGAAAGCGCGAGCGCTGTTGCGGCTCCGGCAGGAAACACTGCGCCGTGGTACCGAACCAGCGATGGCGGTTGCGCGCCAGCACCCGGTAGCCGGCATCGCGCCAGCGCCGCGGCAGCAGGCGCAGCGACGCGACGCTGCGCCACACCCCGCCGAGCCCGGCGATCACCGCGATCGCCGCGTCCGAATCGGTCAAGGCACCGTGCCGTGTCAGCAGCAGGAACGACAGCGGATCGGCCGGATCCAGGCCGTGCTCGCGCAACAGCGCGCTGCCGCGCGGCGACTGCATCGCCGCAAACCGGTAGCGGCCGCGGCGGTCATGGCGCAGCAGGAACCGCACCCAGCGGCTGCACAGCGCGCAGACCCCGTCGAACACGACGATGGCCATGTCCTCCGACGCCGCGGGCGCCGCACCCGGTGGCGGCTCAGGCCGGCGCAAGCCAGCCCTCGTAGCGGATGAACGGACCGATCCACGGCAGGCTCACCGCGATCAAGAACGCGTAGCGCCCGTCGCGCTGGTCTTCGCGGCAGTGCACGCCGGCCAGCCAGCGCCGCGGCAGCGGCACCACGCCGAAGGCCCAGGCCCGCGCCGCGCGCCATTCGATGCCGGCGCCGTCGATCCGCAGGGCGAATTCGAACACCACCGCACCCAGACGCTCGCGCAGGCGGCCGCGGTGCAGCCACAGCCGCGAGGGCATCGCATGCGTGCCGAAACGGCGCTCCCAGCGCTCGCCGTGGGCGTCGGCGCGAAACACCACCTCCACCGGCGTCGCCGGCCCGGTGCGCGGCAGCCGCACTAGCCACGCGCACAGCGGCAGCAACGGATGGCGGCCGCGCTGGACCATCGCCTGGCCGACATAGCGCGACTGCGACGACGGCGTGTGCAGCGCGCGCAGCACCGGCGGCAATTGCGCGAACGCCGGCCCCAGCACCTGCGCGAACAGCGGCGGCGTCAGGGCGCGATCCACGCCAGGGTCGCCATGCGCCCGCTGCGGCGGTCGCGCCGATAGGAGTAGAAGCGCTGCGCATCGGCGATGGTGCACAGGCCGCCACCGTGGATTCGGTCCGGCGCCAGGCCGGCCGCGACCAGGCGTTGCCGCGCCAGTGCGTACAGGTCCACCCGCCAGTGCCCGGGCCGGGTGTCCACGAATGCGGCAGCGGCGGCCGGATCGTGGCGCAGGAACGCCTCGCGCACCTCGGCGCCGATCTCGTAGTGCTGCGGTCCGGCCGCCGGCCCCAGCCAGGCC
>NZ_AQOI01000402.1:0-1959 GCF_000364665.1 Xanthomonas sp. SHU 199 | reverse complement strand
TGCGAACGCCGGTTGCGCCAGCCATGCGCCCAGGGCGGCGGCCAGCGGGCCGATTCCGGCGGCCAGCGCCAGCACCGCGCCCAGGGCGGCGGCGAGCATCGGCGCACGCGCGCGGAGGAAAGAGTCAGTCATCGTGTCGATCGGTGGTGCCGGGCAGGGACGGCGGCAATTGCAGATGGAAGCCGCAGCCGGCGAGGTTGGCGCGCACCGCGGCCGGATCGGCGCGGGCCAGCGTGCGTTCGGCGGTCAACGCCACCTCGAGCACGAACGCCAGCGGCTGCAGCGACGCCAGCAGCGCCGGCGGCAGACGGCCGAAGTCGTCGCGGGCGGCGAGATACAGATAGGTGTCCGGCTTGCGTTGGCTTTTGTAGACGTAGGCTTGCATGCCCGTGGCGTGCGCCTGGCGTGGAAAGGCAAGCGATTGTGGAGGAAATGCGCCAGCGGCGAAAGCGCACGCCGGCCCTGCGCTGAACGGATCCGGGCGCGGGCGCTATTCACGTTTGCGTCGTGGGCGTTTCACGGCATGACCGAATGCGTCGATATACTGCGGCGATTGTCCTTGTATGGAATACCGCGTGACCGAAGCGTCCTCGTCGCCCCGCATGGCCCCGGTGGCCATCCGCGCCTACACCGCGACCAACGCGCTCGGCAGCGGACTGCACGCCCAGGCCGCGGCGCTGCGCGAGGGCCGCAGCGGCCTGCGTCGCAACGACTTCGGTCCGCAACCGCTGGAATGCTGGATCGGCCGGGTGGACGCGCTGGAAACCGCCGCGCTGCCGGAGGCCCTGGCCGCGTGGGAATGCCGCAACAACCGCCTGGCCTGGCTCGCCCTGCAGCAGGACGGCATGGCCGCGGCCGTGGCCGCCGCGGCGCAACGGCACGGCGCCGAACGGGTGGCGGTGGTGATGGGCACCTCCACCTCCAGCATCGGCGCCAGCGAGGAGGCCTACACCCGGCTCGAGCACGATGCGGAGGGTCCGCGCATGCCGGCCGACCTGGACCGGCCGATCGTGCACACCCCGCATTCGCTCGGCGATTTCGTGCGCGCCGCCACCGGCCTGCGCGGTCCGTGCATCACTGTCGCGACCGCCTGCTCGTCCAGCGCCAAGGTGTTCGCCCAGGCGGCGCGGCTGATCGCCGCCGGCGTGGTCGATGCGGCCCTGGTCGGCGGCGTGGACACGCTGTGCGGCAGCGTGCTGTTCGGCTTCAACTCGCTGCAGGTGGTGTCGCCGGAGCCATGCCGGCCGTTCGACGTGCGCCGGGTCGGGCTGTCGCTGGGCGAGGCCGGCGGCTACGCACTGCTGGAACGCGCCGATGCCGCCGACGCGCCGCCGGCGCAGGCGCTGCTGTGCGGCTACGGCGAATCCAGCGACGCCCACCACATGTCCGCGCCGCATCCGCAGGGGCTGGGCGCCGGCCTGGCGATGCGCGGCGCGTTGCAGCGCGCCGGCGTGGACCCGGCCGAGGTCGGGTATCTCAACCTGCACGGCACCGCGACCCCGGCCAACGACAGCGTCGAGGCCGCCGCGGTGGCGGCGCTGTTCCCGCCGACCCTGCATGCCAGTTCGACCAAGGCCTGGACCGGGCACACGCTCGGCGCCGCCGGCATCGTCGAGTCGGTGTTCGCGCTGCTGGCGCTGCGCGACGGCCTGCTGCCCGGCACCCTCAACAGCGAACTGCCCGACCCCGCCTGCGGCCCGCAGATCCGCTTCGCCACCGCCCATGCACAGGTCCGCTACGCGATGAACAACTCCTTCGGCTTCGGCGGCAACAACTGCTCGCTGCTGTTCGGCCGCGCATGAGCACGCCCATGCTGAGCGCGACGATCGAAGGCATCGGGTTCTGGGCGCCTGGCCTGCCGTCGTGGACGCTGGCGCAGGCGTTCGCGCGCGGCGACGGCGCGCCGCTGGAGACGCCCGGACGGCCGTCGCCGCAGCTGCTGGCGCCGAACGAGCGCCA
>NZ_AQOI01000401.1:0-2486 GCF_000364665.1 Xanthomonas sp. SHU 199 | reverse complement strand
TGAGCGCCGGCCGTTGCCATGCCAGCGCGAGGCCGCGGCTGCCGGCCAGCGCCAGCAGTTCGCGGTGCGGGGTGATCCAGCGCCGCGCCTGCGCCAGTGCCGCACGCTCGGCGGCGACCAGCGCCGGATCGGCGCGGAAATCGCGCAGGGTGGGACTGTGCGGATGCCGCTGCGCGGCCACGTCCAGGCGCGCCTGCAGCAGATGCATCGGCAAGGCGGTCATGTACACGTCCCAGCGCCGGCCCTGCAACTCGCCGGCCAGCCACAGCTCCGGCAACAGGCTCTGCGGCACCACCAGGTCGACATCGCGCGCGCCCAGGCGCCGCCGCAGCGCCTGCAGGCGGATGCGCTGCGCGCGCTGGCGCGCCTGCGGCAACGGCATGCCGCGCCACAACCACCAGCGCCTCAGCAGCGCCGCGCGCAAGGCCGCGACGCTGGTCCGCGGCAGCGCCAGCACGCGGTCGCCGGGTTGCTGCCGGCGTCGGCGGTCCGTGGCGAACTCCGGCCAGTCCTCGTCGACCAGCCAGGTGCGGTGCAGCCCATCGGGCACCGCTGGCACATGGCGATGGCAGGCACTGCGGCCGCAGCGGGTGCAGTCGTTGGCGGCGTCGACACCGGCCGGCGCGATGCGTCGCTGCAGCGGCGGCAACGGCAACGCCGCCGGCGCCACGGCACCGCCACGGATGCGCACGTGCAGCGCTTCGCCGTCCAGCCACACCTCCAGCCGCCACGGCGCGGCGGCGCGCAGGCGCAGGTCCACGTAGTTCCAGAACACCACCGCGTCGCGGTCGCGCTCGGCCAGGGAGCCGGCAATCACCTGGGTGTGGCGGTGCCGCTCGACGATCTCCAGGCCTTGCCGCAGCGCCGCGTCGTAGATCGCATTGGACACCTGGCACAGGCCACCGCCGATCGACGGCACCAGGCAGCCCTCGCGCAGTTCGCGGCCGGCGACGAAGCCGCGACGGCGGGTGGCACGGCCGAGCTGGCGCCAGAAACCGAAGGTCGCCCCGGCCGGCACCTCCACGCCGTGCAGCGCACGCGCGGCCAGGCGCAGATTGTGGATCTTGCCGGCCACCAGCTGCGACGCAGTCTCCTCGCTGTCGGGCCACAGCGCGGTGACGGATTCGGCACAGCTGCCGTCGGCGATCGCCAGGCCGGCGTCGCGCCGATGCCGACGCGGTCCGCCGCGCAGATCGTGCAGCGCGCGGCGCAGTTGCAGCGCACGGGTCTTGGCCCAGAACAGCAGGCTGCGCCAGCGCGACGGCAGCAGCGCCGGCGGCGGCGCCGATGCGCGCGGCTTCACTGTCGCTGGCATGAGCGTGCGTCCTCCATGTCGCTGACCGCGCTTGGCATCGCGCTACTATACGGACATGCAGGTCCGGCCCTCGACGAGCGCGCAGCGCCTTTTCGGCAGCGCGCGTTCCGGCGGATCGGTGCGCGCGCGAATGCGAGGCGACCGCCGCGCCGATACCGGACGCTCTCCTCTTTCTCCCGCTCCTGGAGTCCTGCATGAACGACACACCCGTGCCGCACCTGATCGTGGTCGGCGGTGGCTTCGCCGGCTTGTGGGCCACCCGCGCCCTGGCCAGGACGCCGCTGCGCATCACCCTGATCGACCGCCGCAACCATCACCTGTTCCAGCCGCTGCTGTACCAGGTCGCCACCGCCGGCTTGTCGGCGCCGGACATCGCCGCGCCGCTGCGGCAGATCCTGCGCCACCAGGACAACGTCGAAGTGCGCCTGGGCGAGGTCGTCGACATCGACAAGCAGGCGCGGCAGGTGCGCTTGGCCGACGGCCAGGCGCTGGACTACGACTACCTGCTGGTCGCCACCGGCGCCACCCACGCCTATTTCGGCCACGACGACTGGGCGGCGCATGCGCCGGGCCTGAAGACCCTGGACGACGCGCTGCAACTGCGCAGGCACCTGCTGCTGGCGTTCGAGCGTGCCGAGGCGGAAACCGACCCGGCCGCGCGCGCGGCCTGGCTCAGCTTCGCCATCGTCGGCGGCGGTCCCACCGGCGTCGAACTGGCCGGCACCCTGGCCGAGATCGCGCGGCACACGCTCAAGCATGAGTTCCGCCACATCGACCCGGCCGAGGCGCGCGTGCGGCTGATCGAGGCCGGGCCGCGAGTGCTGTCCTCCTTCCCCGAACATCTCTCGGCCAAGGCGCAGCAGCAGTTGGAAAAGCTCGGCGTGGAAGTACTGACCGGGGTGCCGGTCGCCGACATCGACGCCCATGGTTATCGCATTGGCGACGCCTTCGTGCCGGCGCGGACCGTGGTCTGGGCCGCCGGCGTGGCCGCCTCGCCGCTGGCGAAGACCCTGCAGGCGCCGCTGGACCGCAGCGGCCGCGTGCAGGTGCAGCCGGACCTGAGCGTGCCCGGCCATCCGGAACTGTTCGTGGCCGGCGACCTGGCCGCGCTGCAGCAGGCCGACGGCCGCCCGGTTCCCGGGGTGGCACCGGCCGCCAAGCAGATGGGCCG
>NZ_AQOI01000400.1:0-5717 GCF_000364665.1 Xanthomonas sp. SHU 199 | reverse complement strand
GGCGGCTGCGCGGCGACACCGCCAGCGTGCCGTTCCGCTATGCCGACTACGGCAACCTGGCCACCATCGGGCGCATGGCCGCGATCGTGCACCTGGGCCGGCTGCAGCTCTCCGGGGTGCTGGCCTGGTGGTTCTGGCTGGCCGCGCACGTGTTCTTCCTGATCGGCTTCCGCAACCGCGTGGTGGTGCTGCTCAACTGGGCCTGGGCGTACTGGAGCTACCAGCGCGCCGCGCGCATCATCCTCGGCGACCCGCCCGCGGCGGAGGACACGCAGGCGCAGCCCGCACCGCCCGTGGACAGGTGACACTGCAAGGCCGGGCTGCGATCCTAGCCGGCCTTTTTGCTGCAGCGCAGTGCCGTCTTGGCCACCTTCCTGTTCCTGCTCGACCTGCTGGGCACCTTCGTGTTCGCGATCAGCGGCGCCACCGTCGGCGTGCGCCATCGCCTGGACCTGTTCGGCGTGCTGGTGCTGTCGTGCGCAGCCGCGGTCTCCGGCGGCATCGCCCGCGACGTGCTGATCGGCGCCACCCCGCCGGCAGCGCTGGCCGACGTGCGCTATCTCGGCGTCGCCTGCCTGGCCGGGCTGCTGGCTTTCTACAGCCACCACACGGTCGAGCGCCTGCGCAATCCGGTGCAGATCTTCGACGCGATGGGCCTGGCGCTGTTCGCGGTCTACGGCACCAGCAAGGCGTTGGCGTTCGGCCTGGGCCCGCTCAGCGCGCCGCTGCTGGGCATGCTCAGCGGCATCGGCGGCGGCATCGTCCGCGACCTGCTGGTGGCGCGCACGCCAGTGGTACTGCAGGCCGAGCTGTACGCGGTGGCGGCGCTGCTCGGCGGCGGCGTGGTGGCCGTGGCGCAGGTGCTGCACCTGCCGCAGCCCTGGGGCCTGGGGGTGGGTGCGGTGCTGTGTTTCGGCCTGCGCTTCATGGCGATCCGCTACGGCTGGCACCTGCCGGTGGCGCGTCCGCCGGAGTCGTGATCCAGCGGCGTGCGGATGGACTTCCGCAGCCGGCAGTCGCCAATCCGCGGGCAGCCCAGGACAAGAAAAAAGGCCCGGCAATGCCGGGCCTTCTCGCGCGTTGCAATCGCTCGCCGCAGGCAACTCAGGCGACGAACAGCGCCTTCATCTTCTTCAGCGCGTTCGCCTCGATCTGGCGGATGCGCTCGGCCGACACGCCGTACTCGTCGGCCAGTTCCTGCAAAGTGATCTTGCTGTCGGCATCCAGCCAGCGGCGCTTGATGATGTCGCGCGAACGCGCATCCAGTTCCGCAAGGCCTTCGCGCAGCAGCTGCAGCTGGTTGTCCTCGCTGTCGGCGCGCTCGTAGGCCTGCGAGGGATCTTCCTCGTTGGCCATCAGATACGCGGCCGGCGACGGCGGCGCGTGGTCGTCGTCCTCGTCGGACGGCGCGTCGAAGCCGATGTCGCGACCGGAAAGGCGCGACTCCATCTCCATCACCTCGCGCTCGGACACGTTGAGGTCCTTGGCCACGGCGGTGACCTCGGCCGCGTTCATCCAGCCCAGGCGGGTCTTGGACTTGCGCAGGTTGAAGAACAGCTTGCGCTGCGCCTTGGTCGTGGCGACCTTGACGATGCGCCAGTTCTTCAGGATGTACTCGTGCATTTCGGCACGGATCCAGTGCACCGCGAAGCTGACCAGGCGCACGCCCATGTCGGGATCGAAACGCTTGACCGCCTTCATCAGGCCGATGTTGCCTTCCTGGACCAGGTCGCCCAGCGGCAGGCCGTAGCCGTTGTAGCCGCGGGCCACGTGCACCACGAAGCGCAAGTGGGAATGGACCAGTTCGCGGGCCGCGTCCAGGTCTTCCTGGTCGCGATACCGCACCGCCAGTGCACGTTCCTCGTCGGACGTCAGCACCGGGATCTGATGCACGGCGCCGATATAGGCATCCAGCGAACCGAGCGGACTGGGGATCGGGAGGTTGTTGGCAACCAATGCGTTGGAAGTAAGCGTCTGGCTCATAGGGCTCATCTTAGCAGTCTAATAATTGGACTGCTGGGTACAGTAAAAAGTTCCTGTGTTCTGTTTATGCAACATATGAATCAGGAATGACACTGCAGCACAAGCCACTGAAACAATCGGGACGCATCGTCATCCCGTTCTCTGACCGCAAAAGTAGCAGCCGGTTCGCGAAAATGGCGTCCACGTCAGGCGACAGCGTCGCCCTGTCCAACCGCGGTTCAGGCGCCGCCCAGCGCCGCTTCCAGCTCTGCGCGCGGCGGCAGACTCCAGTCGATGGGGGCGGCGCCGCGGCGCTTCAAGTACTCATTGGCCGCGGAGAAATGCTTGCAACCTAGGAAGCCGCGGTGCGCCGACAGCGGCGAGGGGTGCGGGGCCTTGAGCACACGGTGGCGGCGGGTGTCGATGACCTTGCCCTTGGCCTGGGCATAGCTGCCCCAGAGCAGGAACACCAGACCCTCGCGCTCGCGGTTGAGGGTCTCCACGACGTGGTCGGTGAAGCCCTCCCAGCCCTTGCCCTGGTGCGCGCCGGCGCGGCCTTCCTCCACCGTCAGCACCGCGTTGAGCAGCAGCACGCCGCGCTGCGCCCAGGGCAGCAGGCAGCCATGGTCGGGACGGCGGATGCCCAGGTCGTCCTCGATCTCCTTGTAGATGTTCAGCAGCGACGGCGGCACCGGCACCCCCGGCAGCACCGAGAAGCACAGCCCGTGCGCCTGGCCGTAGCCGTGGTACGGGTCCTGGCCGAGGATCACCACCTCCACCTTGTCGAACGGGGTAGCGTCGAAGGCGGCGAAGATCTGCCGCCCCGGCGGGAACACCCGCGCGCCGGCGGCCTTGCGCTGGCGCAGGAAGGTGGCCAGTTCGCGCATCTCCGGGCGCAGCAGCCAGTCGCCGACCTGCGCCTTCCACGACGGCTCCAACTGGATCCGGCTTTCGTCTTCGTTGTTGCTCATCGCTTCCAGGCTCGGGACATCACATCGGTCAGAAGGTCACCGCGATCTCGTCGAGCCGGGCCAGGCGCAACTGGAACAGCACCTTGGTGACCAGCAGACGCTCCTCGATCGGTTTCTGCACCAGGTCGTTGGCGCCGGCGCGCAGCAGCTCGGACTGGGTGTGCGGGTTGCTGTCGCCGGTCATCACCAGCACCGGCATGCGCCGCTTGCCGTAGGCGAAGTCGACGCGGATGCGCTGGACCACGTCGCGGCCGTTGAGCTCGCCTTTCAAGGTGACGTCGGTCAGCACCAGGTCGATGCGGCGGGTGGTGCGGCCCAGCGACTCGGCGGTCAGCAGGGCGAACGCGTCTTCGGCGCTGAGCACGTGCACCACGTGCAGCTGCTGGCGTTCCAGCATGCGCTTGGTGGCTTCGGCCACCACCCGGCTGTCCTCGACGTAGAGCACGGTGGCGCCGGCCACCGGCTGCGGCTGCACGTAGCCGCGAATGAAGGTGGCCAGCGCCTCGTGGCCGAGCGCCTTGTCGAAGTAGTCGGTGACGTACTCGGTGAAGCGGCGCTCGACCAGGTGCTGCTGGGCGTCGCCGGAGACCACGATCACCGGCACGTAGGCCTGGCCGGCGGCTTCGCGCACGCTGCGCGCCAGGGTCAGGCCGTCGCCGTCGGGCAGCCCCAGCGAGGTGGTGACCAGATCGACCGGACCGGCCTCCAGCGCGGCGCGCGCCTCGGCGATGCTGGCGCAGCCGACCACGGTCACGTCGGGCAGTTCGCGATGCAGCACGTCGGCGATCAGCTTGCGCACCAGCTTCGAGCCATCGACCACCATCACCCGGGGGGCGGCGCTGATCAGATGCTTGAGCTCGTGCCCGGCCATGTGCGCCTCAGGTGTCGGTGGGCCGCGTCTGGCGCAGGAAGTGGCCGGTCACCAGCCAGGCGCCGAGCCAGCCCAGCAGCAGGGTGCCGAGCAGCACGAAGCCGGCGTGCAACGCGTCCAGCCCGTGCAGCACGAAGTGGCTGCCGTAGCTGTCGGCCAGTGCCGCCAGCGGCTGGCCCAGGGCCATGCCGGAGGCCGCGAGCAGGCCCAGCGCCAGCACTCCGGCGCCGAAACCGTACCAGGCGCCCAGGTACAGGAACGGGCGGCGGATGAAGCCGTCGCTGGCGCCGAGCAGCTGCAGCACGCCGATCTCCTCGCGCCGCGACTGGATGTCCAGGCGCACGGTGTTGCCGACCACCAGCACCGCACCGGCGCCGAGCAGCAGCGACAGCACCTGCACCAGGCGTTCGCCGAAATGCAGCCAGCCGTCCAGGCGCTTGCGCCACAGCGCGTCGTGCTGGACCAGGTCGGCCTGCGGCAGCGCGGTCAGCGCGGTCGCCAGCGGGGTGTCGTCGGCCGCGGCCGGGGTGACGATCAGCAGCGTCGGCAGCGGGTTGTCCTGCAGCGCATCCAGCGCCTCGCCCAGGCCGGCGCTGTCGCGCAGCTCGGCCATGCCCTCGGCCGGCGTGCGCAGCGTCACCGCGGCCACGTCGCCACGGCCGCGCAGGGTCTGCGCCAGCGCCTGCGCCGCGGCGGCGTCGACGTCGGTCTTCAGGAACACGTTGATGTCGCGCGACTGCTGCACGCTGCCGGCGAACTGCTTGAGGTTGTCCAGGGCGATCGACAGGCCCAGCGGCAGGGTCAGCGCCAGCGCCATCACCGCCATGGTCAGCAGCGTGGCCCACGGCTTGCGCATGGCGCGGCCGAGGCTGTAGACGATGCTGTGCAGGTGGTGGTCCCACCACACGCCCAGCCGCGAGGGCGCCGCGGCGCCGGCGTTGCGCGCGCTCATTCGGCCAGGTCCTGCGGCGAGATGTCGTCGATCAGGCGGCCGTGGTCCAGGATCAGCACGCGCTTGCGCATCTGCTTGAGCAGCGCCAGGTCGTGGCTGACCACCAGCACACTGGTGCCACGCGCCGGCAGTTCGGCGAACAGCTGCATGATTTCCGCGGCCAGGGTCGGGTCGAGATTGCCGGTCGGTTCGTCGGCGACCAGCAGCCGCGGTTCGCCGACCATCGCCCGGGCGATGCCGACGCGCTGCTGCTCGCCGGCCGACAGTTGCGAGGGCAGCGCCTTCTCGCGGTGGCCCAGGCCCATGCGCTCGAGCACCGAGCGCACGCGCTTGCCGATCTCGGCGCGACGGGTGCCGCGCAGGATCAGCGGCAGGGCGACGTTCTCGGCGATGCTGCGGTCGGTGAGCAGGCGATGGTCCTGATAGACCGCACCGACCTCGCGCCGATGCAGGGGCACGCGGCGGCCGCGCACCTTCAGCAGGTTGCGCTCACCGAACAGCACCGCGCCGCGCGAGGGCCGCTCGCTCAGGTGGATCAGCTTGAGCAAGGTGCTCTTGCCGGCACCGGAATGGCCGGTGACGAACAGCATCTCGCCCTCCTCGACCTCGAAGCTGACGTCCACCAGCGCCGCGTGGCCGCCGGCGTACTGTTTGCTGACATTGTCGAACCGCAGAACGCTCATCCGGCGATTATGCCGGAGCGGCCCGGGTGTTCGTCCACCGCGCGCCTCGCACGCGGCGGACGGCCGGTCCGGCTCAGGAGCTGGACACCAGCGAGCGCAGCTTGCGCCCCAGGCGGGTCAGGAACGAATCGTTCTTCGCCGCCGCACCACGCTCGGCCTGGCGCGCAGCCTTGACCGGGGTGGCCACGACCTGCACCGGCTTGGCCGGGGCCGCGGTCGCCGGGGCGGCGCTGCCGTTGCCGGCCTGTGCGCCCTCGGCACCTTCCAGCGGACGCCCG
>NZ_AQOI01000399.1:0-1094 GCF_000364665.1 Xanthomonas sp. SHU 199 | reverse complement strand
TGACGGCGGCCGCGAGCCGCCGTCGTCCGGCCGCGGGCGCGGTGGCGGGCGGTGGCGCGGGCCATCGTAGCCACGGTAGTAGTAATACGGCACGCCGTACCCGTAGTAGCCGTAATAGGACGGGCCGTAACCGTAGTAGGGCACCGCGCCGTAGGGCGAGTAGTACTCGGAGTAGCCGGCCGGGTAGCGGTATTCGACCGACGGGGCGCCACGGTAGTAGCCACCCTCGCCGCCTCCGGCGTAATCGTAGGTGGCGCAGCCGCCCAGTGCGGCCAGCAGTCCAGCGGCGCAGATCAGGCGCAGTTTCATGGCGTTTGCCCTCCAGCAGGCTGGCTGACAGGTTCGGTCCGTGGCATTGAATCCCCCCTTAACTTCATCGGCTGCACTTGAACGCTTAAGTTGCGCGCAACGACGGCGAACCGGCGCGGGTCGCGGGCGCTGCACGTTGGCGACGATACGCTACCCTTTCGCGCATGGTCTCACGTTTTCTGCCCGAGTTCGGCGACGTCCTGGCGGCCGCCGCACGCATTGCCGCGCACGCGCGGCCGACCCCAGTGCTGCGTTCGCGGGCGCTGGATGCCGCCACCGGCGCGCAGCTGTACTTCAAGGCCGAACACCTGCAGCGCGGTGGCGCGTTCAAGTTCCGCGGTGCCTGCAACGCGGTGTGGGCGCTGGACCCGGCGCAGGCGGCCTGCGGGGTGGTCACCCATTCCTCCGGCAACCATGGCGCGGCGTTGGCCCTGGCCGCGCGCACCCGCGGCATCGGCTGTCATGTGGTGGTGCCGGAAGGCGCGGTCGCCGCCAAGCTCGCCAACATCGCCCGCCACGGCGCCACGCTGTGGCGTTGCGCGCCCAGCATCGCCGCGCGCGAGGCGCTGTGCGCCCAGGTGCAGCGCGATACCGGCGCGACCCTGGTGCATCCCTATGCCGATCCGGCGGTGATCGCCGGGCAGGGCACCGCGGCGCTGGAACTGTTGGACGCCAGTGGCGGGTTGGACCTGCTGGTGGTGCCGGTCGGCGGCGGCGGCCTGGCCGCGGGCAGCCGCCTGGCGCTGTCGGCGCGGGCGCCGCAGGCGCAGTTGCTGCTGGCCGAG
>NZ_AQOI01000398.1:0-4134 GCF_000364665.1 Xanthomonas sp. SHU 199 | reverse complement strand
CGGCCGTGCTGGGCCGCGCCGTAGCCGCCCCAGTAGGCCTGGCCGACCCGCGCCGGATCGTCCACCGCGAACACGATCGCGGCATCCTCGGCCTGTCGCAGCAACGGCAGGCAGGCCTGGGTCAGCCAGGCCGCGGCGGTCAGGTTGACGTGGATCGCGCGCGCGAACTGGGCCGGATCGGCATGCTCGAACGGGGTCAGCCCGGCGAAGTCGGCGGCGCAGTGCAGCAGCCCGTCCAGGCGGCCGAGCTCGCCCTGCAGGCGCTCGGCCAGGGTCGCGTAGTCCGGCGGAGTGGCGCCGAGCAGGTCCAGCGGGTACAGCAGCGGCGCGGCGCCGACCGCGGCGATTGCGTCGTAGACGCGGTTCAAGCGTGCCGGCTTGTGACCGAGCAGGACCACGGTGGCCCCCGCCTGGGCGCAGGCCAGCGCCGCAGCGCTGCCGAGCCCGCCGGCGGCGCCGCTGACCAGGACCACCCGCTGCGCCAGCGCGCCGGCCTGCGGCGACGCAAGCGCACTCACGACTGGTAGGCCTCGGTCACGATGCGCTGCAACTCGCCGGACTCGAACAGTTCCATGGTGATGTCGCAGCCACCGATCAACTCGCCATGGATGAACAGCTGCGGGAACGTCGGCCAGTTCGAATAGCGCGGCAGATTGGCCCGGATCTCGGGCTCGTCGAGCACGTTGACGGTGTGCAGGCGGTCGGCGCCGGCGGCCAGCAACGCCTGCAACGCGCGGCTGGAAAAGCCGCACATCGGGTACTGCGGCGTGCCCTTCATGAACAACACGATGGGATGGCGTTCGACGTCGGCCTGGATGCGCTCCATCACCTGCATGCGGGTTCTCTCCTGCTGGGGCGAAAGAACGACCTTGGCGGTCGGCTAGACTCTCGCGTAGCCGCATAGTGTAAGCCCTGCGCGCGGCAGTACCGCGACGCGCGCCCGAAACCGCCAGAGGATCCATGCCCATCGAACTCGCTCCCCTGCCCTACGCCGCTGCGGCGCTGGCCCCGCACCTGTCCGCCGCCGCGGTGGAACAGCACCACGGCCAGCACCAGCGCGCGTTGGTGGAACGGCTCAATGCGCGGCTCGCCGGCAGCGACCTGGCCGAGCTGGCGCTGCCGGACCTGCTGCGGCGCGCGCAGGGCCGGCTGTTCCAGGAAGCGGCCGAGGTCTGGAATCACGAGTTCTACTGGCGCGGCCTGCGCCCGCGCGGCGGCGGCGAACCGGGCGGCGCGCTCGGCGAGCGCCTGACCAGGAGTTTCGGCGACGTGGCCCGGTTCAAGGCCGAGTTCGAGCGCATGGCCCTGGCGCTATTCGGCTCCGGCTGGATCTGGCTGGTGCAGCGTCCCGACGGCAGCCTGGCCGTGGTCAGCACCGCCAACGCCGGCACCCCGCTGACTGGCGACGACACGCCGCTGCTGGCCTGCGACGTCTGGGAACACGCCTACTACACCGACCACCCCGGCGACCGCGCGCGCTATCTGCAGGCGTTCTGGAAACTGGTCAATTGGGAGTTCGCGGCGTCCAATCTGCGTTGAGCGGGGATTGGGGAGTCGGGATTGGGGATTCGCAGGAGCGGCGGCCGTGGCTGCCGGTTCCTGGCCCAGGCGTGGCCTGGGCGCTCCTGCTGCTGGTTCAGCGCTCGCCGCGTAACGCGGCGATCACCGGGGCGACCTGGGCCTCGCGCTGCAGTTGCGCGCCCACGATCTGCAGCGCCAGCGCCAGCGCCTCCGGCGTGTCCTCGCGCAGGGTGGCGTGGCCGACCTTGCGGCCTTCGCGCGGCTCCTTGCCGTAGTCGTGCCAATGCCCGCCGGGCTGCGCCAGGACCGGTGCGGCGTCGGGCATCGCGCCGATCCAGTTGAGCATGCAGGCATGGCCACGCATGCGGGTGGAGCCCAGCGGCAGCCCCAGTACCGCGCGCAGGTGGTTCTCGAACTGCGAGGTCTCCGCGCCTTCGATGGTCCAGTGGCCGGAGTTGTGCACGCGCGGGGCCATCTCGTTGGCCAGCAGTTCGCCGTCGCGGCAGAACAGTTCCAGCGCGAACACACCGACGTACTGCAGGCGTTCGGCCAGGGCACGCGCATGCGCCACCGCCGCCTGCTCCAGCGCGGCATCGGCCTGCGCCGGCGCCAGGCTGGCCGACAGCACGCCGTGCACATGCCAGTTCTCGGTCAGCGGCCAGGTGCGGAACTCGCCGTCGCGGCCGCGCACCGCCACCACGCTGACCTCGCGCTGGAACGGGACGAACGCCTCGGCGATCAAGCCGACGCTGGCCGCCTGCGCGCCCAGCGCCGCCCAGGCCGCATCGGCGTCGGCGGCGGAGGCGATGCGAAACTGGCCCTTGCCGTCGTAACCGAGCCGGCGGGTCTTGAGGATGCACGGCGTGCCGACCTGCGCCAGCGCCGCGTCCAGATCGGTGCGGGTGTCGATCGCGGCGAACGCCGGCACGGGAATGCCGAGCTCGCGGAACAGGGTCTTCTCGGCCAGGCGATCCTGCGCCACGGCCAGCGCATCCGGGCTCGGGAACACCGGCACCTGCCCGGCCAGGGCAGCCGCGCTATCCGCGGGCACGTTCTCGAAATCGAAGGTCGCCACGTCGACCGCGTCCGCGAACGCGGCCAGCGCGGCTCGGTCGGCATAGTCGCCGACCCGCAGCGGCGCGACCTGTCCGGCGCAGGCATCGGCCGCCGGATCCAGCAGCGCGAAGCGCAGGCCCAGCGGCACGCCGGCCACCGCCATCATGCGTGCCAACTGCCCCGCCCCCAGGATGCCGACGGTGGTCATTGGCGCGGATCGTCCTTGGCCATCACGTCGTCGGTCTGGCGCTGACGGAACTCGCCCAGCGCGGCACCGATCTCAGCGTGGTCGTGGGCCAGCATCGCCGCGGCGAACAGCGCGGCGTTGGCCGCGCCGGCATTGCCGATCGCGAAGGTGGCCACCGGGATGCCGGCCGGCATCTGCACGATCGACAGCAGCGAGTCCATGCCGTTGAGCGCCTTGGACTGCACCGGCACGCCCAGCACCGGCACCGCGGTCTTGGCCGCGAGCATGCCCGGCAGGTGCGCGGCGCCGCCAGCGCCGGCCACGATCGCGCGCAGGCCGCGCCCGGCCGCTTGCTCGGCATAGGAGAACAACACATCCGGCGTGCGGTGCGCCGACACCACCTTCACTTCATAGGGCACACCCAGCGCATCGAGTTTCTGCGCCGCATGCTGCATGGTCTCCCAGTCGGAGCGGGAACCCATCACGATGCCGACGAGCGGCGCGGTTTGCTTGGAGGTCATGGCCGTCCCCTGCCTTAAAGACGTATTCTAGCCGTCTTCCACGCAAGACGAAGACCGGATGGACCGCAAACTGCTCGACCTGCTGTGCTCGCCCGACACCCGCCAACCGCTGGCGCTGCTGGAGGCGCGCGGCCTGGAGGCATTGAACCGCGCCATCGCCGCCGGCGGCGTGCAGCGCGCCGATGGCAGTGCGCAGGCGCAACCGCTGCGCGAAGCCCTGATCACCCGCGACCGCAAGCAGGTGTTCCGCGTCGACGACGGCATCCCGGTGCTGCTGGCCGAAGAGGCCATCGGCACCGCCCAGCTCGCCGACTTCCCGGCCAAATGAGCCGCGACATGGCGCCGCCGCAGGCGCCCGCCGCGGAGCTGATCGCCGCCGACGTCGCGCGTGCGCTGGCCGAGGATCTCGGCAGCGGCGACGTCACCGCCGCGCTGCTGCCCGACCGCGCCGACAGCGCCTACCTGCTGTGCAAGCAGGACGCCGTGATCGCCGGCCGCCCCTGGTTCGACGCCTGCCACCAGGCGCTGGATCCGCAGGTCCGCATCGACTGGCAGGTGAGCGAAGGCCAGCGCGTGGCCGCCGGTACGGTGCTGGCGTTGCTGCACGGGCGCAGTCGCGCCCTGGTCAGCGCCGAGCGCGCCTCGCTGAACTTCCTGCAGACCCTGTCGGCCACCGCCACCGCCACCGCCGCCTACGTGGCCGCGGTCGCCGGCACCGGCGCGCGCATCCTGGACACGCGCAAGACCCTGCCTGGCCTGCGCCTGGCGCAGAAGTACGCGGTGCGCTGCGGCGGCGGCAGCAACCACCGCATCGGCCTGTACGACACGGTGATGCTCAAGGAAAACCAC
>NZ_AQOI01000397.1:0-1566 GCF_000364665.1 Xanthomonas sp. SHU 199 | reverse complement strand
GCGGTGGCCGCCGCGCGCGCGCAGTGGCCGGCGCTGCCGCTGGTGGTCGAGGTGGAAACTCTGGAGCAACTGCGCGAAGCGCTGCAGGCCGGCTGCGATCGCATCCTGATCGACGACTTCACTGCGGAACAGCGCCGCGACGCGGTGGCGATCGCCGCGGCCGCACCATTCAATCGCGCGATTCCGCTGGAAGTCTCCGGCGGCGTCGACCTGGAGGCGGTGCGCGCGATCGCACAGGACGGCGTCGACTGCATCTCCATCGGCGCACTCACCAAGCATGTGCAGGCCGTGGATCTGTCGCTGAAACTCGGAACGCCGCCGCAGTAGGCGGCCAGATCGCGCGACGAGGCGACCGCGCGCCCTTTCCACACCCGCGGCGAATGCGGATACATCCCATGCGTGCATGTCCGCACGCATGGCCCAGTCGCGACGTTGAACGTTTCCACCCCGCTGGGTGAGTGCCACCACACCAAGGGTAACCGCCAAGCGCCTGATCCGCCGGCAAACGCGCTAGCCAGCACGGGGCGATCTGCCCGGATCGCGCCGCACGCCCTACACTTCACGGCCTCGCCGACGCCGCTCTGCGACGCTGCGCGCTTCCCCGTCCCCACCGAGTTCGCCGATGTTCCGCCCCTGGTTCGCGCTGCTGTGTGTCGCCGCCCTGTTTCCCGCCGGCCGCGCCGCGGCCGCGGAAGTCTGCGATCTGCCGCCGCGCTTCGGCCTTACCCCGGCGGCGGTGGCGATCGTGCGCACCGCCTGCAACGAGCACCGGCTGTGGTGGCGCCCGTTCATCGATCGCGACGGCCGCCTGGCCGGCCTGCGCGTCACCGAGGCCGAGCGCGCCGACCTGGCCGACGACGGCATCGAAGCCTGGCAGCGCGTCGCCACCTACTGGCGCGACAGCGGCACGCTGGGCGCGATGGGCCGCTTCGACGGTGCCGAGAGCTGCCAGCAGTTGGACGGGTCGCGCTACCGCGAGAACGACTGCCGCGCCTTCATCGTCGACAACCCGTGGTCGGCAGCCTTCGTGTCCTACGTGATGGTGCGCGCCGGCGTGGCCGGCTTCCACACCTCGATCCGGCATATCGACTACATCCGCGCCGCCTACCAGGCCGGCGCCGACGGCCTGCCCTATCGCTTTGCCGACCCGCAGCAGGAAAAGCCTGCCCCCGGCGATCTGCTGTGCTTCCTGCGCGGACGCCGGCAGCCGGTCGGCACCGCCGGCCTGCGCGAGGCGCTGGCGCGCGGCCGCCCGCTGCCGTGGGAATCGCATTGCGACATCGTGATCGCGGCCAATGTCGGCGGCGACCAGACCCTGTACCTCATCGGCGGCAACGTGTTCAACGCGGTGACCATGCGCAAGCTCAAGCTGGACCGCAGCGGGCGCCTGCAACTGGATGCGCCGCTGGCGCAGGACCAGAACGACGAAGGCGCCGCACTCGAATGCACGCCCGGCCACGAGGAACTGTGCGACTTCAATCGCCAGGACTGGTCGGCCCTGCTGAAGCTGCAACCGCAGGCGCAGGTGCTGCTGCCGCCCGCCCCGACCGATCCCGCCGCCCCGCC
>NZ_AQOI01000396.1:0-7225 GCF_000364665.1 Xanthomonas sp. SHU 199 | reverse complement strand
CGCTGCAGGTGGCGGCCCTCGCGGACCAGCGCACGCCCGTGGCGCCAGACCGAACGCACCGCGCCGCCGCGCGCGGCGAACAGCCAGCTGTCGAGCCAGGCGTCGCCGTCGCGCGCCTGCAAGGCCGGATGCGTGGCGTCCAGTTCGACCAGATCGGCCGGGGCGCCCTCGCACAGGCCCTGGGCGACGCCGAGCGCCTGCGCCGCGCCCTGTGCGGCGGATTGAAACAGCAGGCGGCCGCTGGACAGCGCGGTGTCGCCGGTGAGCACGTTGCGCCCGCGCAGGCTCAGGCGCTGGCCGTACTCGAGCAGGCGCAGTTCCTCGGCCGCATCGATCAGCACATTGGAGTCGGAGCCCACGCCGAAACGGCCGCCGGCGCGCAGGAAGTCCTGCATCGGGAACAGGCCGTCGCCGAGGTTGGCCTCGGTGATCGGGCACAGCCCGACCACCGCGCCACTGGCGGCGAGGCCCTGCACTTCCGCGTCGTCGACGTGGGTGGCATGCACCAGGCACCAGCGCGCATCCACCGGCGCGTGCGCCAGCAGCCATTGCACCGGGCGCTGCCCGCTCCAGGCCAGGCAGGCGTCGACTTCGCGGGTCTGCTCGGCGATATGGATGTGCACCGGGCCGCCGCACAACGGCAGCAGCGCCGCCAGTTCGTCCGGGGTGACCGCGCGCAGGCTGTGCGGGGCCAGCCCCAGCACCGCGTCGTCCAGCCCCTGCAGGGCACGACGGCTGCCGTCCAGCAGTGCGGCGAACCCGTCGACGTCGTGCAGCAGGCGCTGTTGCGCCGGGTTCGGCGCGGCGCCGCCGAAATCGGCATGCGCATAGAACACCGGCAGCAGGGTCATGCCGATATCGCTGGTCTGCGCCGCGGCAGCCAGGCGCTGCGCCATCTCGGCGCGGTCGGCGTAGGGCCGGCCGTCGGCGGCGTGATGCACGTAATGGAACTCGCCGACCCGGGTGAAGCCGGCCTCGAGCATTTCCACGTAGGCCTGCTCGGCGATGGCCTGCAGATCGTCGGGGCTCAGCCGCTGCAGGAAGCGGTACATCAGCTCGCGCCAGCTCCAGAAGCTGTCGCCGCTGCGCCCGCCGATCTCGGTGAGCCCGGCCATGCCGCGCTGGAAGGCGTGGCTGTGCAGATTGCCCAGCCCGGGCACCACGATGCCCAGGCATTGATCGCCCAGGGCTGCGGCCACGCCGTTCTGCACCGTGGCGATACGGCCGCCGCGCACGCCGATGCGCACGTCGCGCGCCCAGCCCTGCGGCAGCAGAGCGTGCGCGCACCAGAAATCGCCCGATCCCGCGTTGCCGCTGGCCTGCTGCTGCGCCTCGGTCTGCACTGGACACCCTCCATCGACCACAATATTGTATATACAAAATAACCGACGAGCCTGCCCGTGACCATGCCCTGCGACACGCTCTGGCACAACGCGCACCTGATGACGCTCGACGCCGAGGACGGCGGATTGGGCCTGGTCCACGACGGCGTGGTGGCCTGCCGCGACGGCCGCATCGTCTATGCCGGCGCCGCCGCGCAGTTGCCCGGCCCACTGTCGGCGCAGCGCAGCATCGACTGCGGCGGACGCTGGATCGGTCCCGGCCTGATCGATTGCCACACCCACCTGGTCTATGCCGGCAACCGCGCCGGCGAGTTCGAGCAGCGCCTGCTCGGCGCCAGCTACGCCGACATCGCCCGCGCCGGCGGCGGCATCGTCTCCACGGTGCGCGCCACCCGCGCCGCCGACGAGGACGCCCTGCTCGCCGCCAGCCTGCCGCGGCTGGATGCACTGCTGGCCGAAGGCGTGACCACGGTTGAGATCAAGTCCGGCTACGGCCTGACTCTGGACGACGAACTGCGCCTGCTGCGCGTGGCGCGGCGCCTGGGCGAGCTGCGCCCGGTGGACGTGTCGTCGACCTTCCTCGGCGCGCACGCGGTGCCGCCCGGCGGCGAGGCCCAGGCCTATATCGACGAGGTCTGCGAGCGCATGATCCCGGCGGTCGCCGCGCAGGGCCTGGCCGAGGCGGTGGACGTGTTCTGCGAGCACCTGGCGTTCACCCCGGCGCAGACCGAGCAGGTGTTCCAGGCCGCGCAACACCATGGCTTGGCGCTGAAGATCCACGCCGAACAGCTGTCCAACCAGGGCGGCGCGGCGCTGGCCGCGCGTTACGGCGCGCGCTCGGCCGACCATGTCGAATACCTGGACGACGCCGGCGTCGCCGCCATGGCCGCGGCCGGCACCGTCGCGGTGCTGCTGCCGGGCGCGTTCTATTTCACCCGCGACACCCAGTTGCCGCCGATCGCCGCACTGCGCGCCGCCGGCGTGCCGCGTGCGCTGGCCACCGACTGCAACCCCGGCACCTCGCCGCTGACCAGCCCGCTGCTGGCGATGAACCTGGCGGCGACGCTGTTCCGGCTGACCGTGGCCGAATGCATCGCCGGCTTCACCCGCGAGGCGGCGCGCGCGCTCGGGCGCCAGGACCAGGTCGGCCGGCTGCGCGCCGGGCTGGCCTGCGACCTGGCGATCTGGGACATCGCCGAACCGGCCGAATTGGTCTATCGCATGGGCTTCAACCCGCTGCATGCGCGTATCTGGAGAGGACAATGAGCGACGACGAGATCCTGCTGCGCCCCGGCGCGGTCAGCCTGGCGCAGTGGCGCGCCGTGTACCGCGGCGCCAGCGTGCGCCTGGACCCGGCCTGCGCCGACGCGGTGCTGCGCAGCGCGCGCACCGTGGAGGCGATCGTCGCCACCGGCGCGCCGGTGTACGGCATCAACACCGGCTTCGGCAAGCTGGCCAGCGTGCGCATCGAGCGCGAGGACCTGGAGGCCCTGCAGCGCAACATCGTGCTGTCGCACGCGGCCGGGGTCGGCGCGCCGATGCCGGTGCCGGTGGTGCGACTGATGATGGCGTTGAAGCTGGCCAGCCTGGCCCAGGGCGCCTCCGGCGTGCAGCCGCAGACGCTGGCGCTGCTGGAAGCGCTGCTGCGCCACGAGGTGATCCCGGTGGTGCCGTGCCAGGGCTCGGTCGGTGCCTCCGGCGATCTGGCGCCGCTGGCGCACCTGGCCACGGTGATGCTCGGGGTCGGCGAGGCCTTCGTCGGCGACGCGCGCCTGCCGGCGGCGCAGGCGCTGGCCCAGGCCGGGCTGCAGCCGCTGACGCTGGGCGCCAAGGAGGGCCTGGCCCTGCTCAACGGTACCCAGTTCTCCACCGCCTACGCGCTGGCCGGCCTGTTCGAGATCGAGCGCGTGTTCCATGCCGCGCTGGTCGCCGGCGCGCTGTCCACCGAGGCCGCGAAAGGCTCGGACACCCCATTCAATCCGCGCATCCACGCGCTGCGCGGCCAGCCCGGGCAGATCGCCACCGCCGTGGCGCTGCGCGATTTGATGCACGCCTCGGCGATCCGCGATTCGCACCGCGACAACGACGTGCGCGTGCAGGATCCGTACTGCCTGCGCTGCCAGCCGCAGGTGATGGGCGCGGCGCTGGACGTGATGCGCCAGGCCGCCACCACCCTGGCCACCGAGGCCAACGGCGTGTCGGATAACCCGCTGGTGTTCAGCGACACCGGCGAGGCGCTGTCCGGCGGCAACTTCCACGCCGAACCAGTGGCCTTCGCCGCCGACATGCTGGCGCTGGCGGTATGCGAGATCGGCTCGATCAGCGAGCGCCGCGTCGCCATGCTGGTGGATCCGGCGCTGTCCGGATTGCCGGCGTTCCTGACCCCCAAGCCCGGTCTCAACTCCGGCTTCATGATCCCGCAGGTCACCGCCGCGGCGCTGGTGTCGGAGAACAAGCAACGCGCCTACCCGGCCAGCGTCGATTCGATCCCGACCTCGGCCAACCAGGAAGACCACGTGTCGATGGCCGCGCACGGCGCGCGCCGCCTGCTGGCGATGGCCGAGAACGCGGCCAACGTGGTCGGCATCGAACTGCTGGCCGCCGCGCAGGGCTGCGACTTCCACGCGCCGCTGCGCTCCAGCGCCGCCCTGGAAGCGGCGCGCGCGCTGCTGCGCGTCCGCGTCCCGGCGCTGCAGGACGATCGCTATTTCCATCCGGACATGCTGGCCGCCACCGCGCTGGTGCGCGACGGCGCGCTGGCCGCGGCGGTGGGGATGCGGCTGCCCGAGGTTAGCGTCTGATCTGAAGAACCCGCCGTAGGAGCAGCTCTGCCCCTTTTTGGGATCAGCCGCGACCGGGCTTTACCAGGTAATGCCCCGTTCGCGGCTGAAGCCGCTTCCACAGAACAGCACAACGCGAGGCCGTATGACATCCCTGCCCGACTGGCTCACTGTGCACCGCGGCGATGCGCCGCTGATCCTCAGCTTCCCGCACACCGGCACCGACCTGCCGGAAGCGCTGGCCGACCGTTTCGTCTCGCCATGGCTGGCGCAGCGCGATGCCGACTGGTGGGTGCACCTGCTGTACGACTTCGCCAACGCGCTGGGCGCGACCACCGTGCGCACCGCGATCTCGCGCTCGGTGATCGACGTCAACCGCGACCCGGCCGGGGTGTCGCTGTATCCCGGGCAGAACACCACCGGGCTGTGCCCACTGACCACCTTCGACGCGCAGCCGCTGTACCGACCCGGGGCCGAGCCGGATGCGGCCGAGATCGACGCGCGCCGCACGCAGTGGTTCGCGCCCTACCACGCCGCACTGGACGCGGAGATCGCGCGCCTGCGCGCCCTGCACCCGGCCATCGTGGTGTACGACGCGCATTCGATCCGCTCGCGCATTCCGCACCTGTTCGACGGCGAGTTGCCGCAGTTCAACATCGGCAGCGCCGGTGCCTCCGGCGCGGTGGACAGCAGTTGCGCGGCAGCGCTGACCGATGCGGTGGAGCGCGTCTGCGCCGGCAGCGGCTTCAGCCACGTCCGCAACGGTCGCTTCAAGGGCGGCTGGAGCACCCGCCACCACGGTGCGCCGGCCGACGGCGTGCACGCGATCCAGATGGAACTGGCCTGCCGCGGCTACATGCACGAGCCGGACACGGTCGACCCCGGCAACTGGCCCTCGCCGTGGCAGCCCGAATACGCTGCGCCGCTGCGCGCGGTGCTGCAGCAGGTGCTGCAGGCCTGCCTCGACGTCGTCCGCAGCCCCGCCGCATCCGCCCGCACCACCGCCTGACGCGCGCGCAGCGCGTTCCGCCTTCCGCGCATCCACCTGAGGATTCCCGCATGACCCGCCTCGACGCCACCCGCATCATCCAAGCGCCCACCGGCAGCACCCTCACCGCCAAGAGCTGGCTGACCGAAGCGCCGCTGCGCATGCTGATGAACAACCTGCACCCGGACGTGGCCGAGCGGCCGCAGGAACTGGTGGTGTACGGCGGCATCGGCCGCGCCGCGCGCGATTGGGAGAGCTTCGACGCCATCGTCGAGACGCTCAAGCGCCTGGACGACGACCAGACCCTGCTGGTGCAGTCGGGCAAGCCGGTCGGCGTGTTCCGCACCCATGCCGACGCGCCGCGGGTACTGATCGCCAATTCCAACCTGGTGCCGCGCTGGGCCAACTGGGACCACTTCAACGAACTCGATAAGAAAGGCCTGGCCATGTACGGCCAGATGACCGCCGGCAGCTGGATCTACATCGGCGCGCAGGGCATCGTCCAGGGCACCTACGAGACCTTCGTCGAAATGGGCCGGCAGCACTACGGTGGCGACCTGTCCGGCAAGTGGCTGTTCACCGGCGGTCTCGGCGGCATGGGCGGCGCGCAGCCGCTGGCCGCGGTGATGGCCGGTGCCTCGTGCCTGGCGGTGGAGTGCCGCAAGAGCAGCATCGACATGCGCCTGCGCACCGGCTACCTGGATACCTGGACCGACTCGCTGGACGAGGCGCTGCGCCTGATCGCCGAGGCCTGCGCGGCGAAGACGCCGCGCTCGGTCGGCCTGCTCGGCAACGTCGCCGACGTGCTGTCCGAGCTGTTGGCGCGCGGGATCAAGCCGGACCTGCTGACCGACCAGACCTCCGCGCACGACCCGGTCAACGGCTACCTGCCGCAGGGCTGGACGGTCGAGCAGTGGGACGCCAAGCGCGTCTCCGCGCCGAAGGAGGTGGAACAGGCCGCGCGCGCCTCGATGGCCAACCATATCCGCGCCATGCTCGGTTTCCACGCCCTGGGCGTGCCGACCGTGGACTACGGCAACAACCTGCGGCAGATGGCGCTGGAGGAAGGCGTGGCCAATGCCTTCGACTTCCCGGGCTTCGTCCCCGCCTACATCCGCCCGCTGTTCTGCCGCGGCGTCGGCCCGTTCCGCTGGGCCGCGCTGAGCGGCGACCCGGAGGACATCGCCAGGACCGACGCCAAGGTCAAGGAACTGATTCCCGACAACCCGCACCTGCACCGCTGGCTGGACATGGCCGCCGAGAAGATCCGGTTCCAGGGCCTGCCGGCGCGCATCTGCTGGGTCGGCCTGGGCGACCGCGACCGCCTGGGACTGGCGTTCAACGAGATGGTCGCCAAGGGCGAACTGAAGGCGCCGGTGGTGATCGGCCGCGACCACCTGGACAGCGGCAGCGTCGCCTCGCCGAACCGCGAGACCGAGGCCATGGCCGACGGCTCCGACGCCGTCTCCGACTGGCCGCTGCTCAACGCCCTGCTCAACACCGCCAGCGGCGCCACCTGGGTCTCGCTGCATCACGGCGGCGGCGTCGGCATGGGTTTCTCGCAACACGCCGGCATGGTCATCGTCTGCGACGGCACCGAGGCGGCGGCCAAGCGCATCGCCCGGGTGCTGTGGAACGACCCCGCGACCGGCGTCATGCGTCATGCCGATGCGGGGTATGCCATCGCCCTCGACTGCGCCCGCGACAAGCACCTGGACCTGCCCGGCATCCTGCGCTGAGGCCGGCGCCCGTCCGCCGCCTGCGCGCGGCGGGCGGGCGCACGACGCGGCAAAGCGGAACTGCGTCACCCCTCGCACGATACAGCCTCAAGTTCGGCCGAGCTGCGCCGACAAGGGATGCATCGTTTCAAGGAGCCTGCATGGGCATCCTGATCTACCTCACTCCTGCCGTGGCGCTGTGGGCTGCCGTTGCCACAGCGTTCGCGCATGGCTTGTTCCAGCGTCTGGGGCATGCCTATCGGCGCGACGCGACTGCGAAGGAGACGATCGCGCGGTATCAGGCGGCGCTGAGCCAGCTGAAGGCGCAGGCCGCGGCCAGCGCGCAGGAACTGGAAACGCTGCGCCAGGACCACGAGCGCCTGCGCGCGACCTACG
>NZ_AQOI01000395.1:0-2233 GCF_000364665.1 Xanthomonas sp. SHU 199 | reverse complement strand
CCCCGCCGATGCCGCACCGGCCGCGGCGCCTTCGCCCGTTCCCCCGAAGCCGGGGCCGGCACCGGCGGCGCCTCCGGCCGCGCCGCCATCGACCATCGCCCTGGCGCAGATCGACATCGCCGACGAAGTCGGCACCCTGCTCGCCCACGTCGCCCGCGTGGCGCGCAGCATTCGCCGCTACAGCGCCTACAGCCGCGGCCACAACGGCCCGGAGCCGGCCAGCGCGCGCTACGACCTGCACTGGCTCTCCGACTGCCTGCACAACCTGGACCAGGTCGGCCACGCCCTGGCGCGCAACAACATGGAAACCCTCACCGCCGCCTGCACCGAACTGCTGACCATGTACGAGCAGTACCTGCGCGACGGTTCCGGCTACAACAGCCGCGACACCTTCCAGCGGCTCAGCACGCAGGTGCCGCTGGCCGAAGTCACCGATGCGATCCGTTCCATCGCGGCCAAGGCCTCGCTGGCGCGACAGGCGCAGGCCGCGCACGAAGAGGCCGCGCATGCGCACGAACGCGTCGCCGACAGCCGCCAGGCCGACGCACTGTCGATGCTGTAACCGCGGCGTCCGCGCCGGCCACCGGCCGCGGCCCGCGTTGACCCGGCCTCCCGCCCGTGCTGTGATGCCTGCCGGTCAGGGCGGAGCGGGATCATGGCAGACAGCAAGGCAGCCTTCGAGAAAGCGGTCCAGGACATCAAGCAGCGGGCCGAGCGCCCCGACAACGACACCCTGTTGCGGCTGTACGCGCTGTACAAGCAAGGCTCGGAGGGCGACGTCAGCGGCGCCAAGCCGGGCTTCTTCGACTTCGTCGGCACCGCCAAGTACGAGGCCTGGGCCAAGCTCAAGGGCGTGCCGCAGGCGGAAGCGCAGAAGAAATACGTGGACCTGGTGAAGAAGCTGCTGGCCTGATGGCCCGCGACACCCGGCGGCGCATCCTCGAGACCGCCCTGGCGATGTTCAACGCGCAGGGCGAGCCGCACGTCACCACCAACCACATCGCCGACGAGCTGGAGATCAGCCCCGGCAACCTGTACTACCACTTCCGCAACAAGGACGACATCATCGAGCACCTGTTCGCGCGCTACGAGGAGCGCATGGACACGGCGCTGGCGCTGCCGAGCGCGCGCCTGCCGGGGCTGGAGGATATCTGGCTGCAGTTGCACCTGGTGTTCGAGTGCATCTGGGACTACCGCTTCCTGTACCGCGACCTGGTCGAGATCCTCAGCCGCAGCCGGCGCCTGCGCCTGCGCTTCGCGCGCATCCTGCGCCGTGCCGACGCCAGCGTGCAGGCGGTGTTCGAGGGACTGGCGCAGACCGGCGCGATGCGCGCCAGCGCCCAGGAACGCGGCGGCGTGGCCACCAACGTGCTGGTGGTGGCCACGTTCTGGCTCAACTATGCGGCCGCGCGCGGCGAGAAGGACGAGCAAGTGGCGATCCGCCACGGCATCGTGCAGGTGATGCAACTGATCGCGCCGTTCCTGCGCGACGCCGAACGCGCGCACCTGGCCGCGTTGATGGACGCCTATCTGGATTGAAGCGCCCTGCCCTGCGCGTAAGCACAGGCGGAGCGGTGCCGCTCAGTCGGCGGCGGCCTGCGCGGCTGGCCCGTCGAGTCGGTAGACCTTGCAGACCAGGCCCGGCGGGGTGCGGTAGGTGCGAAAGCCGATGGCCTCGTAGTACGCCTGCCCGAGCGCATTGTCGGCGGCGATGCTGGCGTCGATCTGCGCCAGCCCGGCGCTGCGCGCGGCCGCACAGGTGGCCCGGAACAGCGCGCTGCCGACCCCACGGCGCGCCGCGCGCGGATCGACGTGTGTGCCGATGATGCCCCAACCCTCGGCCACGTCGTAGGCATTGCCGGGACGCGCGATGCGCAGCGACTGGAAGCCGAGGACACGCCCGTCGGCGTCCTCGGCCAGCACGCACTGGAGACGATCGGGATGCTGCAGGTAGGTCGCGCGCACCGTCGCCAGATCGGTCGGCGCCTTGCGCAGGCCGGCCGCGAAGATCGCGTCCTGCACCGCGACCATCGCCTCGGCATCGTCAAGCGTGGCGGGCCGGATCTGCATGGTGTCGTCTCTCGTCAGGTCGTGGCCGGCGAGTATGCCCGAGCGTGGCCGGCCGCCATGCGTGCGGAGGCGCCGGGTCAGGCGCCAGCGCGACGACGACCAGTCACGCGCTTGGCCGGGCTGCGCTTGGCCGCCGCCGGCTTGGCGCCGCGCTTGCCCGTCG
>NZ_AQOI01000394.1:0-2964 GCF_000364665.1 Xanthomonas sp. SHU 199 | reverse complement strand
GCTGGCCGCGCGTGCCGGCGGCGCCTCGGGCCTGCGCGGCGCGGTGCGGGTGGTGTTCTGGGGCGCGGCGGCGATGCTCGCCAGCGGCGCGATCGGCCATGTGTTCGGCGTGCATGTCTGAGCGGACGCGCCCCGTACTGGATAGCATCACCGGCATGGCCACAGCCGTTTCCCCGAAATGCAAGGCAACCGCACGCCCGTCGTTCAACACGGAACCTGACCTGGAGTACTGAAAATCGACACTGGCCCCTTCGTCGTCGACCACATGGGATTTTCCGTTTCATCGCTGGATGAGGCGATCGCGTTCTGGACTGAGGCCATGGGCTTCGAACTTGTCCGCACGGGCGAAATGGGCGGCGATTTCCTGCGCGAGGTGACGGGCGTCGACGATCCTCGTTGCCGCATGGCGCTGGTGGTCTCGCCTGCCGGCTTTCCCATCGAACTGCTGGAATACTCGACGGCCCGCACATTGGGCAAGACACCCGCAAGCGCTGGCGCGATCGGCGCGGCCCATCTCGCCGTCACCGTGACGGAGATCGACGTGGCGGTCGCCAGGATCCAGGCGCAGGGATGGCAGTTGAAAGGATCTCCGCGGCCGATCGAGGCAGGGCCACGCGCGGGAACCGTCGTTGCCTACGTCAGCGGGCCCGACGGAATCACCATCGAACTCATGCAACCTCCCAGGTAAGCGTGGCTGACAAAACGACTGCGCAGTCGCCAGACCGCGGGGAAGCGACCTGTGGCGCACCGAGACCGGCAGTTTGCGGAGCCGGCACCAGCGCAGTCGTGGCGGTCCGGCCGGCTGCGACGTTGCAGCCTGGCGCTTTACGCTGAGCGCGCGCGCCGCGCTGCGCTAGCATCACGGCCATGGCCGACACCACCTCTCCCGACGCCCTGTTGCTCGCGCGCCTGGCCAGCCTGGCCGACTGCACCCAGGCCGAGGGCTACGCCTGCATCAGCGCCCGTCGCGAACACGGCGCGCGCTCGGTGGAGATCGCGCGGCCGCAGTTGGCTATCCTGCTGCAGGGACGCAAGCAGGTGCGCACCGCGACACAGGCCCTGGACTTCGTACCGGGCGACCTGTTCCTGGTGACGCGGCGCTGCCGCATCGATGTGGTCAACATCCCGGATCCGCACAGCGGCCTGTACCTGAGCGTGCTGGTGCCGCTGTGCGAGGAAGCGCTGAGCGCGGCACGCGTGCTGTGGAACGAGCCTCTGCCCGCCGCCGGCGCGGAACTGGCGCGTCTGCGCGCCGAGGAGTTCGGCAGCACCCTGCTGCAATGGCGGCAGGCGCTGCAGGACGGCCGCTACACCGAGGCGCGGCTGGCGCTGGCGACCCTGGTGCTGGCGCTGTGCCGGCGCGGCCACGGTGGCCTGCTGCTGCCGCCGGCGCCGAGCGTGGCCGCGCAGGTGCGCGATCTGATCGCCGCGCAGCCACAACGCGACTGGCGTTCGCGCGACATCGAGGAGCGCCTGGGCTTCAGCGGCGCGACCCTGCGCCGGCACCTGGCCGGCGAACGCACGTCGTTGCGCGAACTGCTCACCGATGCGCGCCTGGCGCACGCGATGCAACTGCTGTACACCACGCGCTGGCCATTGAAGACGGTCGCCGCGCACGCCGGTTACCGCTCGGTGCGCAGCTTCAGCCAACGCTTCCAGCAGCGCTATGGCCTGGATCCTGCCAGCATCGGCAACTGAGCCACGTCGGCATTGAGCGCCGCGCGCAGCGGAATGAGCGAATCGCGCAGCGGCGCCGGCGCAGCATGCCGTTACCGCGGCGCACGCCGCTCTGCCAGGAAATCCCATGTCCGTGTTCCCGTTGCGCGCGTTGTGCGCGCTGGCCCTGAGCGCCAGCGCGGCGCTGACGCTGCCATCCGCCGCCCGCGCCGCCGCGCCGGCCAGCGCCCAGACGCAGGTGCCCGGCGTCTATCGCCAGGCGATCGGCCGCTTGCGGGTCACCGCCCTGTTCGACGGCACCGTGGCGCTGTCGCGCGCGGAACTGGCGAACATTCCGCCGGAGGCGATCGCACGCCTGCTCGACCACCGCTATGTGCCGGAGAACGACAAGGGCCTGCAGACCGCGGTCAACGCCTACCTGATCCAGGACGGCACGCACCTCACCCTGGTCGATACCGGCACCGCGACCTGTTTCGGCCCTGGCCTCGGCCAGGTGCTGGCCAACCTGCGCGCGGCCGGCTATGCGCCAGAGCAGGTCGACAACGTGCTGCTGACCCACGCCCATCCCGATCACCTGTGCGGCCTGCTGGACGCACAGGGCCAGCCCGCCTATCCCAAGGCGACGGTGTGGCTGAGCGCCGCCGACGCCGCGTACTGGCTGGACCCGGCCAGCGAGGCCGGGGCGCAGGCACTGCGTTTCGCCTTCCCGCTGGCGCGGGCGGCGGTGGCGCCCTACCAGGCCGCGCAGCGGCTGCGCCGTTTCCGTCCCGGCGACGCGCTGCCCGGCGGCGCGGTGGCGCTGGATACCCACGGACACACGCCCGGGCACGTGTCGTACCGCTTCGACGGTGGTGCGGGGCAGCAACTGCTGGTGTGGGGCGATCTGGTGCACTACCACGCGGTGCAGTTCGCGCAGCCGCAGGCGTCGTTCGAGGCCGACAGCGACCGCGCCGCGGCGATCGCCGCGCGCAAGCGCATGCTGGCGCAGGCCGCGGACCACGGCTGGTGGGTGGCCGGCGCGCACCTGCCGTTCCCGGGACTGGGCCACGTGCGTCGCGAGGACCAGGCATTCGCCTGGGTGCCGACCGAATTCTCGCCGTTGCCGGCGGCGCCTTGATTGGCCCGTACCCTCATCCGGCCCTGCGGGCCACCTTCCCCCGAAAAGGGGGCCATGGTCCCGGAGGGAGAAGGAAGAGGCGCATAGCCCCTCTCCCATCGGGAGAGGGGTTGGGGTGAGGGTCCGGCGCGCAGCGACGCGCGATGTTTGGGTGCACGAGACTGCACCCC
>NZ_AQOI01000393.1:0-1696 GCF_000364665.1 Xanthomonas sp. SHU 199 | reverse complement strand
CCCTTCGGGGCACCTTCCCCCGAAAAGGGGGCCATGTCCCAATGGGAGAAGGGAACGGCTAGCCCCTCTCCCTCCGGGAGAGGGGTTGGGGTGAGGGTCCGGCGCGAAGCGTCTCGCGGAGCTTGGGCGCCAGCACCGCCGCGCTCACTCCGCGGCAGTCGGCTCCGTGTCCAACCCCAGCCAGCCACCGACGATGCCACGCAACTCGTCCACGCCCTGGCGGGTCTCGCCGGAGAAGGTCTGCACGCTGACCGTATCGCCGAACGCGCTGGCCAGTTCCTTGCGTACCTGCTGCAGCACCTGCCCCTGCTGGCCGCGGCCGAGCTTGTCGGCCTTGGTCAGCAGCGCGTGTGCGGGCAGCCCGCGCTGGGCGGCGTAGCCCAGCATCTGCCGGTCGTAGTCCTTCAGCGGATGACGGATATCCATCACCACCACCAGCCCGCGCAGGGCCTCGCGCGTACGGAAATAGGTGTCGATGAACTTCTGCCAGTGCGCCTGCAGTTCCTGCGGCACCTTGGCGTAGCCGTAACCGGGCAGGTCCACCAGGTAGCGCTCGGGCTGGACCTGAAAGAACACCAGCTGCTGGGTGCGGCCGGGCGTCTTGGACACGCGGGCCAGGGCGTTCTGCCGGGTCAGCGCGTTCAGCGCGCTGGACTTGCCGGCGTTGGAGCGGCCGGCGAACGCCACTTCCCAGCCGCCGTCGTCCGGCAACTGGCGGGCATTGTGGGCGGACAACAGATAGTGGGCACGTTCGAGGATCAGCGACATCCCCCTAGGATCGCACGTCCAGGGCCCCGGGCGGGCTTCATTGACCGCCGGGCCGCGGCATGCCGATAATCGCGCGAGTGCGGTCGCCGTCCGGCAGCCGCGGGGTCGGGTCATACGGAGCTTCAGCAATGCGCCACGCTCGCGTTCTTGCCTTTGCCGGTCTAGCGGTTTCCGTCGCCGCCGCGGTCGCGGTCGCGCAGACCTCGGTGGTTCCCATTCCCGACCACGCGCCGGTACGCACCACGCCGCTGGAGGGCGACATCGGCAAGGCCGCCTGGGGCGACCCCAAGGCCGGCCAGGCCAAGGCCGCGGCCTGCGCCGCCTGCCACGGCGCGGACGGCAACCCCGCGATCGCCATGTATCCGCGCATCGCCGGCCAGGTGGAGCGCTACAGCGCGCGGCAGATGGCGCTGATCGCCCACGGCGAGCGCACCAGCGGCGCGGTCGCGGCGATGGTGCCGTTCGTGCAGCCGCTGAGCGCGCAGGACATGCGCGACATCGGCGCCTACTTCGCCACGCAGAAGGCCGGCGCCGGCATCGCCGACGACGCGGTGATCGCCGACGGTCCCTACGCGGGCATGAAGTTCTACGAGGTCGGCCAGCAGTTGTATCGCGGCGGCGACGCGACCCGCGGCATTCCCGCGTGCATGGCCTGTCACGGCCCGGCCGGCGCCGGCAATCCGGGTCCGGCCTATCCGCATCTGGGCGGTCAGCACGCCGATTACGTGGCGCGGCGCCTGCAGGAATACCAGGCCGGCACCACCCAGGAGCGCGATCCGACGATGTTCAAGATCATGGCGCAGGTGGCCAAGCCGCTGACCGACCAGGAGATCAAGGCGCTGGGCAGCTACCTGCAGGGCCTGCACGACCGCGCCGACGACGCGGCCGCCGCGCAGGCGGCACCGGCCGCGGCGACGCCACAGCAGCA
>NZ_AQOI01000392.1:0-3267 GCF_000364665.1 Xanthomonas sp. SHU 199 | reverse complement strand
TATCGCCAGCGCCTGGGCGCCGACCCGCGCTGGCGGCCGTGGGTGGCCGGGGTCTGCCAGGTCCTGCGCTGCAGCGTGCCGGCCTGGCGCGAGCCGGCCGCCTTCACCATGCTCAGCCGCGAGGTGCGGCCGCTGCCCGGCCATGCCGGCACCTTGCAGGTGCAGGCGACCTTCCGCAACGACGCGCGCTGGGCGCAGGCCTGGCCGCTGCTGCAACTGTCGCTGGCCGACGCCGACGGCCGCACCATCGGCAGCCGCGTGCTGCGCCCGCAGGAGTACCTGGGGCGCGCACGGCCGGACAGCGCCACACTGGCGCCGGGACAGAGCGCACAGATCGCGTTCCAGGTGCGCGAACCGGCCGCCGAGACGGCGGCATTCAGTTTCGATTTCCACTGAGAACGCTGCGTTCGGGCACTGCGCCATGGCAGCGGCGCAGGCCACGCGCTAGACTCGTCCCCCCGCGCCGGCCCTCCTGCCGTCCGGCGCCGCTGTCATCCGGGGATCCGTCGAACTTGAACGCCGCCACCACTCGTCCTGACTCCAGTCGCGGCGCGCCGAAGCCGCCGCTGCGCGAACACGTGGCGCAATCGGTCCGCCGCTACCTGCGCGACCTCGACGGCTGCGACGCCGACGACGTGTACGAGATCGTGCTGCGCGAGATGGAGATCCCGTTGTTCGTGGAAGTGCTCAACCATTGCGAAGGCAACCAGAGCCGCGCCGCCGCGCTGCTGGGCATCCACCGCGCCACCCTGCGCAAGAAGCTCAAGGAATACGGCCTGGCCTGAGAGAGGCTGGGAATCGGGAATCGGGAATCGGGAATCGGGAATCGGGAATCCAGCGTGCTGCCCTGCATGACTTGACTGTCAAGCAATCCGACACACATCGCGACCCAGCGTGTAGCGCCTGCACATCGCCCTCATAGGTGCGGCTTCAGCCGCGACGCCTGAAATTCACCAGGCGACCAAGCGCATTATCGCGGCGAAGAGAACACCGAACGCCGAACGCGTCGCCTCGCCATTGTGGGAGGGGCTTCAGCCCCGACGCGACATCGTCCGAAGATGCGGGTGCGGAAGCCATGCTGTCCTCCTGCGCGATCAGCCGCTATGCGCTCTCGGTAAAGCATCGCGGCTGAAACCACTCCTACGCCCGCATAGATGCACACGCACAGCGCGCGCCACCCCAGCGAATCCCCGCTTTCAACAGCCGCAGGCTGGTCATCCCACCATCCCCACTCCCCGCCCTCACACCCACCCATAGCGGATCAGGTGGAAGAACACCGGCGCCGCAAAACACACCGAGTCCAATCGATCGAGCACGCCACCGTGGCCTTCGATCATGTGGCCCCAGTCCTTGATGCCGCGGTCGCGCTTGATCGCCGACATCACCAGGCCGCCGAAGAAGCCCATCAGGTTGGCGACCAGCGCCAGCGCGAACGCCTGCAGCGGCGAGAACGGGGTGATCCACCACAGCGCCGCGCCGAGCAGGCTGGCCGAGAGGATGCCGCCGACGAAACCTTCCACGGTCTTGGACGGCGACAGCTTGGGCGCGATCAGGTGCCGGCCCAGCAGCTTGCCCCACACGTACTGCAGCACGTCCGAGGACTGCACCACGATCACCAGGAACGCGAACAGCAGCAGGTTGCGGTCCTCGTAGCCGGGAATGCGCAAGTTGAGCAGCGCCGGCACGTGCGAGATGCAGAACACGCTGATCATCAGCCCCCACTGCACCTTGGCGGTGCGCTCCAGGTAGCGCGTGGTGTCGCCGCCGATGGTGGACAGGATCGGCAGCACCAGGAACGCGTAGACCGGGATCAGCAGCGTGTACAGGCCGTACCAGTCGCTCCACACCAGCCAGTACTGCCACGGCAGCACCACGTAGAACGCGGCCAGCAGCGCGTAGTAGTCGCCGCGCCGGGTGGGAGTGAGGGTGATGAACTCGCGCAGCGCGAACAGCGACACCAGCGCGAACAGCACGATCACGCCGAGCCGCCCGAAGGCGAACGCCAGCGCCACCACCGTCGCCATCACCCACCAGGCGCGGATCCGCGCCACCAGGTTGTCCAGCACCGCACTGGGCCGTTCGCGCGCCCGCCAGCGCAGGGTCTCGGCGATCAGCGTGGCCACCACCAGCACCGTGGCGATGCCCAGGAACAGCCATACCGTCTGTTGCCGCAGCGAGGATTGCTGCAGGTGTTCGCTCAGCGCGATCGGATTCATCGGGCGGCCTCCGCCTGCTCCGGCGCCAACGCCAACAAGGCCGCGCGCGCGCGATCGAGGAAGGCCTGCTTGTCCTCGCCGGCGCCCAGCCGCAGCGGTTCGCCGAAGGTGGTGGTGCACAGCAACGGCAACGGCAGCCACTTGCCCTTGGGCATCACCCGCTTGAGGTTGTCGATCCACACCGGCACGAACTCCAGTTCCGGACGCTGCCGCGCCAGGTGATAGAGACCGCTCTTGAACGGCAGCAGCCCCTCCTCGGTATTGCGCGTGCCTTCCGGAAACAGGATCAGCGAGCCGCCGCCGTCGACCGCCTCGCACAGGCAGGCGATCGGATCGCGCTGGCGCTGCTGCGGATCGCGCTCGATCAGCACGCCATTGAACACCGCGTGGATCAGGTAGCGGCGCAGCGCATCGCGCTGCCAATAGTCGGCCGCCGCCACCGGCCGCACCTCGCGTCGCAGCGCTGCCGGCAACGACGACCAGATCAGCACGAAATCGCCGTGGCTGGCGTGGTTGCCGTAGTACACGCGGCGCTCGCTGGACGGCATGCAGCCGCGCCACAGCGCACGTGCGCCGGTGAGCAGACGGATCGCGGCACTGCAGCCGCGGGCGATCAGACGGGCGATCATTTCCACTCCAGTTCGCGCACGATGGCGCGCACGCGAATCACGATGGTCAGGGCGGCGGCGGCGATCAGCAGCGCCAGCGCCACGGCAAGCAGCATGTAGGCCAGTGTGGCGTGTTGCAGCAGCAATGCAGCGGCGGCGGCCAACGCGGCCAGCGACAGCCAATGCATGCGCTGCACGCGCGCCATCGGCCCCTGCAACGGTTCGCGCACCGCGCAGGCCAGGCCGAGCATGCGCACGTAGGCGGTGCCCACGCACACCAGCGCAGCGGCCCAACCCAGTTCCGCGCCGACGCCCAGCACCGGCTGCAGGCCATAGCCCACGCCCAGGCACACCGCCACGTCCGACAACCGGTCCGGCGCCTCGTTGTACACCGCACCGGCACGGCCGATCATCTGCGCCTGCTGCGCCAGCAGCCCGTCCAG
>NZ_AQOI01000391.1:0-859 GCF_000364665.1 Xanthomonas sp. SHU 199 | reverse complement strand
GCAGCCGCGCCTGCAGCGCCAGCGCCGCCAGCACCAGCAGCGCGGCGGCATTGGCCGGCGGCTCGCGCCAGGCCAGGGCGAACATCAGCGCCGCCAGCACCGCGCACGCCAGTCCGGTCCAGGACACGCCATTGGGCGTGGCCCCACGCGCGCGCAACGCCAGCGCCAGCCGCACACGCCACTGCGCGCGCCGCGCCTGCCAGGTCGAAGCGGCCATCAGTCGCCGCCTCCACAGCCGCCGCAGCCACCACCGCCGCAACTGCTGCCACCGTCGCTGCTGCCACCTCCCCCACCGCAGTTGCTGGTCGAACAGCTGCCGCCGCGGCCGTTGGCTGCGGGCGCACGCAAGGCGTGATAGTCGGCCCAGGGCGTGGTCATCAGCACGCTGGTACCGGCCAGGGCCAGCGGCAGCGCCAAGTGCGAACCGGGCGCCAGCGAGGGCGCGGCGACGCCATCGCGCCATGCCGCATCGCGCTCGGCCAGCAGCGCATCGCCGGCGACGCTGCGCCGCGGTGGCGTGAGCAGGAAGCCAAGCGCAACGACCGCGACCACCACCATCGCCGCCACCAGGAAGCCGATCGGGCGCTGCAACTGCAGGCCGATCCGCACCTTCATCACGCCCAGGGTCCACAGCGCCAGCAACGGTGCGGCGCCGAACAGGCGGGCGCACAACGCCTGTCCATGGCCCAGCCACAGCCCCTTGTCGACCAGTGACCGGCGCAGCGGCGCGGCGTCGCGCCGCAACGCGGCCAGCGCCTGCTGCAACTGCGGGTGCGCGCGCACGATCGCCAGCGCGCGCTGCAGCGCCGGCGGTACCGCGACCGTGGTGGACTGCAGCCGCGCCTGGCGGCGCACGTGC
>NZ_AQOI01000390.1:0-2213 GCF_000364665.1 Xanthomonas sp. SHU 199 | reverse complement strand
CGATCAGCGCGTCCGGCGCGCTGCTGATCGTGCAGGCCGGCGCCATCGCCTGGCTGGTGCAGGCGCTGCTGGTCGAGCGCCGCGACCTGGCGCAGGCGCTGCCGGTCTTCGGCCTGCTGGCGTTGATGCTGGTCCTGCGCGCGGGGCTCGGCGCCGCTGCGCAGCGTGCCGCCGGCGATGTCGCCGATGCGGCCAAACTCGAGCTGCGTCGCCGCGTGTACCGGCAACTGCTGCAGCGCGGGCCGCTGTGGCTGCGTGGGCAGCGCAACGGCGAACTCGGCGAACTGCTGCTGGCGCATGGCGATGCGCTGGACGGTTACTACGCCGGCTACCGGCCCGCGCGCTGGGAAGTGAGCGTGGTGCCGCTGTTGATCGTGCTGGCGGTGGCGTGGAGCGACTGGGTGGTCGGGCTGATCCTGTTGTTCACCGCGCCGTTGGTGCCGATCTTCATGATGCTGGTGGGCTGGGGCGCCGAGGCCGCCGGCCGCCGTCAGTTGCGCGAACTGGCGCGGATGGGCGGACACTTCGCCGACCGGCTCAAGGGCCTGGGCCTGTTGCGCCTGTACGGGCGCGGCGACGACGAACTGCGCGGGATCGCCGCTGCTGCCGAGGGCGTGCGCGAGCGCACGCTGAAAGTGCTGCGCATCGCGTTCCTGTCGTCCACCGTGCTGGAGTTCTTCGCCTCGGTCAGCGTGGCGATCGTCGCGCTGTACCTGGGCCTGAGCTATCTCGGCATGATCGCCCTGCACGGCAACGTGCCGACCCTGGGCACCGGCGTGTTCTGCCTGCTGCTGGCGCCGGAGTTCTATGCGCCGCTGCGGCGCCTGGCCGCGCATTACCACGACCGCGCCAATGCGCTGGCCGCGGCGGCCGAGGTGGAGCGCCTGCTGGAAAGCCTGCCGCAGGCCACGGATGCGCCGGCTGCGCACGCCGAGGGGGCCGCCGTGCCGAACGACGCCGCTGCCGAGGCAATGCCCGTCGCCGCGCCTTCCACAAGCGCGTCGCGCGAGGTACCGCTGCTGCAGGCGCGCGCGCTGCATCTGCGGCCGCTGGGTGCGCGCTGCGACGCGGTGCAGGGCTTGGATGTCGATCTGCATGCCGGACAGCGCCTGGCCCTGGTCGGCCCCAGTGGCAGCGGCAAGAGCACGCTGCTGGAAGCGCTGGCCGGGTGGCTGCCGCCGCGTGCCGGTACCTTGCAGGTGCGCAAGGGGCTGCGCATCGGCTACGCCGGGCAGCGGCCGTATCTGTTCCACGGCAGCATCGCCGACAACCTGCGCCTGGCCGATCCGCAGGCCAGCGCTGCGCAACTGCATGCCGCCGCCGAGGCGGCGCAGGTGCTGCGCTTCGCCGCGCGGCTGCCGCAGGGGCTGGACACGCCGATCGGCGAGCGTGGCTTCGGCCTTTCGGGCGGCGAGGCGCGGCGCATCGGCCTGGCCCGGCTGTTGCTGCGCGATCCGGAACTGCTGTTGCTGGACGAACCGACCGCGTTCCTGGATGCGGACACCGAGGCGGACCTGCTGCGCACGCTGGCGGACTTCGCCCGCGGCCGCAGCGTGATCGTTGCCACCCACAGCGAGGCGGCGATGCGCTGGGCCGATGCGGTGCTGCGGTTGCCGGCACGCACCACCTCCGCCGCGACCCAGGGAGCGCAGCCATGAGCGGCACTCGCGACACCTTGCGCGGCGTGTTCGGCCGCCATCTCGGCCGGCTGCTGCTGACCGCGCTGCTGGTGCTGTGCACGATGCTGGCCGGGGTCGGGCTGCTCGGCCTGTCCGGCGGCTTCCTCACCGCCGCGGCGCTGGCCGGCGCGGTCGGCATGGGCAGCGGCTTCAACTTCTTCTCACCGTCGGCCGGCATTCGCGCACTGACCTTCGCGCGCATCGCCTCGCGCTACGGCGAAAAGCTGGTCGGACACGACGCGACCCTGCGCATCGCCCGCGACCTGCGGGTGTGGTTCTTCCGCCGCGCACTGCCGCTGGCACCGGCACGGCTCGGCGCCAGCCGCACCGGCGAACTGCTGGCACGGCTGATGTCGGACATCGGCGAGGTCGACGGCCTGGTGGTGCGCGCGCTGGCGCCGCTGGCCGCACTGCTCGGCGTCGGCACGATCGGCATTGCCGCGGCAGCGGCGATCCACGGGCCGGCGGCGCTGGTGCTGACCGCGCTGGCGTTGGCGATCGGGCTCGGCGTGCCGTGGGTGGTGGCGCGCGGCG
>NZ_AQOI01000389.1:0-9876 GCF_000364665.1 Xanthomonas sp. SHU 199 | reverse complement strand
GCGCTGGCGCTGCCGCTGGCCGGCGGCCTCGCTTGGGCTGCGGTCGCCGTGGCCACGCTGGTCGCTGGCCTGGTGCTGGGCGGCAGCGTGCGTTCGGCGCAGCAAACGTCCGCTGCCGCGCAGCGCGAACTGGAGCTGGCCCGCACCGGTCTGCAGGCGCTGGCGCAGGGCGAACTGGACCGCGTGGACGCAGCGACCGGCGGCAGCGAGATCGGCCAGGCCCTGCTCGCCGCGCAGCGACCGCTGCGGCAGTTGCAGGCCGACGTCGCGCACATGACCCGCGCGCACGCCGCCGGCGACTGCGACGTGATGCTGGATGCCGCGCAGTCCAGCGGCGCCTATCGGGCCGTGGCCGGCGACATCAACCAACTGGTCGGCGCCCATATCGGCGTCTGCAAGCAGGCGATCGATTGCGTGGGCGAGTTCGGCCGCGGCAACTTCGCCGCGCCGCTGGCCGCGTTCCCGGACAAGAAGGCCTACATCAACGACACCATCGAGCAGGTGCGGCGCAACATGCTCGGCCTGATCGCCGAAATGCGCCGCGTCGCCGAGGAGCACGATGCCGGCGAGATCGACGCCAGCATCGACAGCGCGCACTTCCAGGGCGACTTCCGCGGCATGGCCGACGGCATCAACCGCATGGTCGGCAGCCATATCGCGGTCAAGAAGCAGGCGATGGGCGTGATCGCCGAGTTCGGCCGCGGCAACTTCGACGCGACCATGCCGCAGCTGCCCGGCAAGAAGGCCTTCATCAACGACACCATCGAGCAGGTGCGCGGCAACTTCAAGCGCCTGATCGGCGAGATCGCGCGCATGTCCGACGAGCACGACAAGGGCGACATCGACGTGCAGATCGACTGCACCCATCTGGACGGGGAATTCTGCGCGATCGGCAAGGCCATCAACCGCATGATCGCCGCGCACATCGCGGTCAAGAAGCAGGCGCTGGGCGTGGTCGCCGAGTTCGGCCGCGGCAACTTCGACGCGCCGATGCCGCAGTTGCCGGGCAAGAAGGCCTTCATCAACGAGATCATCGAACAGACCCGCGGCAACCTGCGCAGCGTCGGCGACGTGATCAAGGTGATGGGCGCGATGGCCGAGGGCGACCTCAGCCGCCAGGTGCAGGGCCACTACGAGGGTGCCTTCGCCGACATGCAGCGCTACGTCAACGCCACCATCGACAAGCTCACCAGCATCGTCAACGAGGTCAACGGCAACGCCGTCACCCTGGCCAGCGCCGCCGAGGAACTGTCCTCCACCGCGCAGTCGCTGAGCCAGGCGGCCAGCGAGCAGGCCGCCGGCGTGGAGGAGACCAGCGCCTCGCTGGAGCAGATGACCGGCTCCATCGCGCAGAACGCGGAGAACGCCAAGATAACCGACGGCATGGCCGCCAAGGCCTCGCGCGAGGCCGCCGAAAGCGGCGAGGCGGTCCGCGCCACCGTCTCGGCGATGAAGGAGATCGCACGCAAGATCGGCATCATCGACGACATCGCCTACCAGACCAACCTGCTGGCGCTGAACGCGGCGATCGAGGCCGCGCGTGCCGGCGAGCACGGCAAGGGCTTCGCGGTGGTCGCCGCCGAGGTACGCAAGCTGGCCGAGCGCAGCCAGGTCGCCGCGCACGAGATCAGCGACGTCGCCAGCACCAGCGTGAACCTGGCCGAGACCGCCGGGCGCCTGCTCGGCGAGATGGAACCGTCGATCCGCCGCACCTCCGACCTGGTGCAGGAGATCACCGCCGCCTCCGAAGAGCAGAGCTCCGGCGTCGGCCAGATCAACACCGCCGTGGTGCAGCTCAGCCAGACAACACAGCAATCCGCTGCCAACGCTGAAGAATTGGCCGCCACGGCCGAAGAAGTAAGCAGCCAGGCCGAACAGTTGCAAACGCTCATGAGCTTCTTCACCACCGGCGCCACGCCCACCCCGGCACCGGCCCCGCAGCCGCGGCGACTGCCGACGCCGATGCAACGCGGGCCACGCGCGCGCAGCTTCGGCGGGCCTGCCGCCACGGCGCAGGCCGCACGCCTGGAAGAAGCCGCGTTCGTCTCGTTCTGATCCATCTCCGCACCGGCCCGGCAGGCCGGTGCCTCTCTATCCCGCACAGGTACCACGGCATGTCCAACTCCCTTTCGCTGTCCTCCAAGCTGTGGAGCGGCTCGGCCATCGCCATCGTGCTGCCATTGGCCGCCGCCGTGTGCGGGTTCGCCCTCGGCCTGCCCGCCGGGCAGACCCTGGCGCTGGGCATCGGCGCCACCGTGCTCGCCGCCGCGGTACTGGCTTTTACCGTCCACGCCATCACCCGCTCGCTGCGGATCGCCACCACCACCCTGGCGCGCTTCGCCACCGGCAACTTCGAGGTGGTGATGCCGACGGTGCGCAACGACCAGGCCTGCGAGGTGCTGCTGGCACTGCGCCAGGTGCAGACCGGCATGCGTCAGATCAACGACGAGATCGTGCGCATGTCGCGCGAGCACGATGCCGGCGACATCGACGTGGTGATCGAGAGCCATCGCTTCGAGGGCGAGTTCAAGGTCATCGCCGAAGGCATCAACCGCATGGTCGGCGATCACATCGCCACCAAGAAGAAAGCGTTGGCCTGCGTCGCCGAGTTCGGTCGCGGCAATTTCGATGCGCCGCTGGAGACGCTGCCGGGCAAGAAGGTCTTCATCAACGAGATCATCGAGCAGGTGCGGCGCAACATGCAGGGGCTGATCGCGCAGATGAAGCACATGTCCGCGCAGCACGACGCCGGCGACATCGACGTGCTGATCGAGAGCCACCGCTTCGAAGGCGATTTCCGCAGCATGGCCGACGGCATCAACCGCATGGTCGGCGACCACATCGCCACCAAGAAGAAGGCGATGGCCTGCATCGCCGAATTCGGCCGCGGCAACTTCGACGCGCCGTTGGAAGCCCTCCCGGGCAAGAAGGCGTTCATCAACGACACGATCGAGCAGGTGCGTTCCAACCTGCGCGCGCTGATCCGCGACACCAGCCTGCTGGTCGACGCCGCCGCGGCCGGCCGTCTGGACGTGCGTGCCGACGGCAGCCTGCACCATGGCGACTTCCGCCGCATCGTCGACGGCGTCAACCTGACCCTGGACACGGTGATCGGCCCGCTGAACGAAGCCCGCGCCGTGCTCAAGGCGATCGAGGCCGGCGACCTGACCCGGCTGGCGGACGTGCAGTGCCAGGGCCAACTGAAGGAACTGTGCGACAGCATCAATGCCACCGTCGCGCGCCTGGCGCAGGTGGTCGGCGAGGTCAACATCAACGCCGACGCCCTGGCCAGCGCCTCCGAGCAGGTCAGCGCCACGGCGCAGTCGCTGAGCCAGGCGGCGAGCGAGCAGGCCGCCGGCGTGGAGGAAACCAGTGCATCGCTGGAGCAAATGACCGCCTCCATCGCGCAGAACACCGAAAACGCCAAGATCACCGACGGCATGGCCGCCAAGGCCGCACGCGAAGCCAACGAAGGCGGCGATGCGGTGCGCTCGACGGTGGCGGCGATGAAGCAGATCGCGCAGAAGATCGGCATCATCGACGACATCGCCTACCAGACCAACCTGCTGGCGCTGAACGCGGCGATCGAGGCCGCGCGCGCCGGCGAGCACGGCAAGGGCTTCGCGGTGGTGGCCGCGGAGGTGCGCAAGCTGGCCGAGCGCAGCCAGGTGGCCGCGCAGGAAATCGGCCAGGTCGCCGAGTCCAGCGTGGAGCTGGCCGAGAACGCCGGCAAGCTGCTGGAGCAGATGGTGCCGTCGATCCGCCGCACCTCCGACCTGGTGCAGGAGATCACCGCCGCCTCCGAGGAACAGACCTCCGGCGTCGGCCAGATCAACGCCGCGGTCGGCCAGCTCAACCAGACCACCCAGCAGGCCGCGGCCAACTCCGAGGAGCTGGCCGCCACGGCCGAGGAAATGAGCGGGCAGGCCGAGCAGTTGCAGCAGTTGATGAGTTTCTTCCGTACCAACCAGGTCCTGGCGCCGCGGCGTCCGAAGGCAGTCACCGCCGGTCCGTCCCGCAGGGCGGCGCCGGCGCGCAAGCGTGGGTTCGGCGAGGTCGGCCTGGCACTGGTGTCGGGGCCGGACGAAGCCCATTTCGATACGTTCTGACATCCACTTTCACGACATCACATCCAGGGGGATCACGATGTTCCAGCACATGAAGATCGGCACACGCATCGGCATCGGCTTCGGCCTGGTGTTGCTGCTGCTGTTGGGGACCGGCATTTTCGCCACGATGCAAATGGCCCGAATCAACGGCTCGTCCACGGAGCTTGCCGGCAACTGGATGCCCAGCGTACGCAACGTCGAGGAAATGAGCGCCAACTTCAACAAGCTGCGTCTGCTCGAGTTGCAGCGGGTCGTCGCCACCAGTCCAGCCGAGATGCAGGATTACGACACGCGCATGCTCAAGACACTGGAGGCGTTCGAGAACAACAGGAAGACCTATGTCCCGCTGATCTCCTCGCCCGAGGAGCAGGCGCTGTACGCGGATTTCGCCAAGAACTTCGATCGCTACACCGAATTGCACAAGCAATTGCTGGCGCTCACCGCGCAGGGCAAGACCCAGGAGGCGACGGTCGTGCTGAACGGTGAGCAGCGACAGATCTTCCGCAGCACCGCCGACGCGATCGACAAGCTGGTGGACCTGAACGTCAAGGGCGGCCAGGACGCCAGCGACCGCGGCGACGAACTCTATGCGTCCGCGCGCTCGCTGATCATCGCGACCATCGTGGCGGCGGTGCTGCTGGGCGCGGTCGTGGCGTTCTTCATCGTGCGCATCCTCACCCGCCTGCTGGGCGGCGAGCCTGCCTATGTGGCCGAGATCGCCAACAAGGTGGCGCAGGGCGACCTCAACCTGGAGGTGGCGGTGCGCGCCAACGACAGCGGCAGCGCGCTGTATGCGATGCGGACCATGGTCGAGCGGCTGAAGCTGGTGATCGACGGCCAGCGCCGTGTGGTCGCGGCGGCCAACCGCGGCGACTTCTCCGAGCGGATCGCGCTGGATGGCCTGGCCGGGTTCCAGCGTGAGATGGGCCAGGGCCTGAACGATCTGGCGACCACGACCGGCGGCAGCATCCAGGACGTGGTGCGGGTGATGGGCGGCCTGGCCGAGGGCGACCTGACCCAGAGCATCGACAAGCACTATGACGGCGCCTACGCCGAAATGAAGAACTACATCAACGACACCATCGCCCGCCTGTCGCAGGTGGTCAGCGAGGTCAACGGCAATGCCGAATCGCTGGCCAGCGCGTCGGAAGAGGTCAGCGCCACCGCGCAGTCGCTGAGCCAGGCGGCCAGCGAGCAGGCCGCCGGCGTCGAAGAGACCAGCGCCTCGCTGGAGCAGATGACCGCGTCGATCTCGCAGAATACCGAAAACGCCAAGATCACCGACGGCATGGCCAGCAAGGCCTCCAGCCAGGCGCTGGACGGCGGCGAATCGGTGCGGGCGACCGTGCAGGCGATGAAGCAGATCGCGCAGAAGATCGGCATCATCGACGACATCGCCTACCAGACCAACCTGCTGGCGCTGAACGCGGCGATCGAAGCCGCGCGTGCCGGCGAGCACGGCAAGGGCTTTGCGGTGGTCGCCGCGGAAGTGCGCAAGCTGGCCGAACGCAGCCAGATCGCGGCGCAGGAGATCGGCGACGTCGCCAGCTCCAGCGTGGAACTGGCCGAGAACGCCGGCAAGCTGCTGGACGAGATGGTGCCGTCGATCAAGCGCACCTCCGACCTGGTGCAGGAGATCACCGCCGCCTCCGAGGAGCAGACCTCCGGCGTCGGTCAGATCAATGCTGCGGTCGGCCAGCTCAACCAGACCACCCAGCAGGCCGCGTCCAACTCCGAGGAGCTGGCCGCCACGGCCGAAGAGATGAGCGCGCAGGCCGAACAGCTGCAGCAGCTGATGAGCTTCTTCAAGGTGCAGGGCGCCCCGCCGGCCAGGACCGCGGCGCGACGTCCCGGCGCCGGGCGCGGCCGCAACGGGCAGGCCGGTCCCAAGCCGATCGCGCGCGTCGCCAACGGCCAGCTGGTCCTGGCGGATTCGCTCGACGAAGCCCACTTCGAAACCTTCTGAGACATGGCCATGAACGCTCCCGCTTCGCTCTCACCCTCCGACGCCGGCGACCTGGCCACGGACCAGTTCCTGACCTTCCTGCTCGGCAAGGAAATGTTCGGCGTCGGCATCCTCGGCATCAAGGAGATCATCGAGTACCGCACGCCGACCGACGTGCCGATGATGCCGCCCGCGTTGCGCGGGGTGATCAACCTGCGTGGCGCCGTGGTGCCGGTGGTGGACCTGCAGCAACGCTTCGGCCGCGCGCCCAGCGAGATCAGCAAGCGCACCTGCATCGTCATCATCGAGGTGGCCAGCGGCGAGGAACGCCAGGTGCTGGGCCTGCTGGTGGACGCGGTCAGCGAGGTGCTGGAGATCGCCACCGCCGACATCGCGCCGCCGCCGGCCTTCGGGACCGGCATCCGCCGCGATTTCATCCACGGCATGGGCAAGGTCGGCGAGCGCTTCGTGATCCTGCTCGCCGCCGATGCGGTGCTGGCGCCCCAGGAGTTCGCCAGCATGACCGCGCTCGACGCCCACCTGGAAGAAGGCATCGCCGCCTGAGCGGCCGTTGCCACTTAGCGCCCCGCCCTTTCCTCGAAACGGATTTCGCATGCCCACGTCCCCCGACACCGCCGCCCTGCACCACTTCGGCACGGTCCTGGTGGTCGACGACAGCCAGGTCCAGCGCGAACATGCGCTGGCTCTGTGCCAGCGCATGGGGGCGGTGGCGGTGGAAGGCGCGGCCGACGGCCATGCCGCGCTGGCACGGGTGACCCAGGGGCCGCCGCTGGGGCTGTTGATCGTGGATCTGGAAATGCCCGGCATGGACGGCGTGCAATTGCTCGACGCACTGGCCCGCTGCAGCGTGCGCGTGCCGATCGTGGTCGCCTCGCAGCGCGGCGCGGCCCTGATCGACTCGGTGCTGCAGGTCGGGCGCAGCAACGGCCTGCAGGTGTTGGCGGGGCTGGAGAAACCGCTGCGCGCCGCCCAGCTCGCGGCCGCGGTGCGCGCCCACGCGCCGAGCGCACCGGCGCCACGTGACGACGCCGAGGCGCCCGGCGAGGCGACCATGGCGGCGATGCTGCGCGAGGCACTGCAACGCGGCGAGATCGAGGTGGCCTACCAGCCCAAGGTGGACATGCGCAGCGGCCGGGTCGGCGGCGTGGAAGCGCTGGCGCGCTGGCGCCATCCCAGCGCCGGGCCGATCGCGCCGGACCGCTTCATCGCCGTGGCCGAGCGCGAAGGCCTGATCCATGCGCTCACCGCCTGCGTGGCCGACCAGGCGATGGCACGGCTGGCGGCGTGGAAACAGGACGGGTTCCAGCTGACCCTGGCGTTGAACCTGTCGCCGAGCATGCTGCAGGACCCGAACCTGCTCGACGAACTGCTCGGGCTGCTGCGCCAGCATGGGCTGGCGCCGTCGGACCTGGTGCTGGAAATCACCGAAAGCTCGCTGGTCTGCGGCAGCGCACTGGGCATGCTGGCACGGCTGCGGCTGCAGGGCTTCGGTCTGTCGCTGGACGACTACGGCACCGGCTTCTCCTCGCTGCAGCAGCTCACCCGCATCCCCTTCACCGAACTGAAGATCGACCGCATCTTCGTCCACGACGCGCACCGCAGCCGCAACCTGCGCACGGTCCTCGAATCGGCGCTGGGCATGGCCCAGCGGCTGGGCCTGAGCACCGTCGCCGAGGGCATCGAAACGGTGGAGGACTGGACCCTGCTGCAGGAGCTGGGCTGCGACTTCGGCCAGGGCTACCTGCTGGCGCGCCCGCTGGGCGGCGGCGCGCTGCACGCCTGGCTGCTGGAGCACCAGCGCCTGCTGCAGGAACACGGCTCCACCGGCAACGCCAGCGTCCCCGCTCCCGCCCCTCCCCACTGACCGACCGGCCATGACCATGACCAGCCACGACACCATCACCGAGCAGGAATTCGGCCGGTTCCAGCGCTTCATCTTCGACGCCGCCGGCATCACCATCTCGCCGGCCAAGAAAGCCATGCTGTGCGGGCGCCTGGGCAAGCGCCTAAAGGCGCATTCGCTGCAGACCTACACCCAGTACCTCAAGCTGCTGGAAAGCCGCGAGGGCAGCGGCGAGGTGCAGACCGCGATCGACCTGCTGACCACCAACGAAACCTATTTCTTCCGCGAACCCAAGCACTTCGACCTGCTGCGCAGCATCGCCGCCGCGCATACCGGCAGTACGCCGTTCCGTTGCTGGAGCGCGGCCAGTTCCAGCGGAGAGGAGGCCTACAGCATGGCCATGGTGCTGGACGATACCCTGCAGGGCCGCCCCTACGAGGTGATCGGCACCGACATCAGCACGCGCGTGCTGGCCAAGGCGCGGACCGGCCATTATCCGCTGCTGCGCATCGAGCACATGCCGCCGGCCATGCTCAAGCGCTACTGCCTCAAGGGCCGCGGCGAGTACGAGGGCAGCATGCTGATCGACCGCAAGATCCGCGACCATGTGCGCTTCCTGCACGCCAACCTCAACGCGACGCTGCCCAACCTGGGCCAGTTCGACGTGGTGTTCCTGCGCAACGTGATGATCTACTTCAACGGCCAGACCAAGCGCGAAGTGGTGGCGCGGGTGCTCGGCACGCTCAAGCGCGGCGGCATCTTCTGCATCGGCCACTCCGAAAGCCTCAACGACGTCAACGGCGACGTGGTGCAGATCGCGCCGTCGGTGTACCGCAAGCCATGAACCACGACGTCCCAGGAGGGAACCCCGCATGACCACGATCAAGGCCATGGTGATCGACGATTCGGCGGTGGTGCGCCAGGTGCTGGTCGCCGTGCTCAACGACGCACCCGGAATCGAGGTCATCGCCGCCGCGGCCGACCCGCTGCTGGCGATGGACAAGATGCGCCAGCAGTGGCCCGACGTGATCGTGCTGGACGTGGAGATGCCGAAGATGGACGGCATCACCTTCCTGCGCAAGATCATGAGCGAACGCCCCACCCCGGTGGTGATCTGCTCCACGCTCACCGAGAAGGGCGCGCGGGTGACCATGGACGCGCTGGCCGCCGGCGCGGTGGCGGTGGTGACCAAGCCCAAGCTCGGCCTCAAGCAGTTCCTCACCGACTCGGCCGAGGAAATGATCGCCACGGTGAAGAGCGCGGCGCGCGCCAACGTCAAGCGCCTGTCGGCGCGGCCGGCCGTGGCGCCGGCGGAGCCGGAGATCAAGCACACCGCCGACGTGATCCTGCCCGCACAGGGCGGCCGCGCGCTGTCGCAGACCACCGAGCGGGTGGTGGCGATCGGCACCTCCACCGGCGGCACCCAGGCGCTGGAGGAAGTGCTGACCGCGCTGCCGCGGGTCAGCCCGGGCATCGTCATCGTCCAGCACATGCCGGAAAAGTTCACCGCCGCCTTCGCCGCGCGCCTGGACACGCTGTGCCAGATCTCGGTGAAGGAAGCGGCCAACAACGACCGCGTGGTGCCGGGACGCGCGCTGATCGCGCCGGGCGGCAAGCACATGCTGCTGCGGCGCAGCGGCGCGCAGTACTTCGTCGAAGTGCTGGACGGGCCGCCGGTGAACCGGCACCGGCCGTCGGTGGACGTGCTGTTCCGCTCCGCCGCGCGCGCCGCCGGCGGCAACGCGCTGGGCATCATCATGACCGGCATGGGCGACGACGGCGCGGTCGGCCTGCTGGAAATGCGCCAGGCCGGCGCACGCACCGTGGCCCAGGACGAACAGAGCAGCGTGGTGTTCGGCATGCCCAAGGAAGCGATCAAGCGCGGCGGCGCGGAGAAGATCCTGCCGCTCAACGCGATGGCGCGCGAGATCGGCCAGCAGCTGAGCTAGCCCGGCCAG